>SPDF01000378.1 GCA_004525055.1 Gemmatimonadales bacterium
GAATCCTGCGTCCTGTACTGAGCCCAGCACGAGGGCATAGACGTCATCGCCGGCGTGCTGATGTGAGACTCGCAGGTTCGACGGCAGGAGAGCGCGCGGCACAAGACCGCTGGCGGCGAGGGCGGAGAGGAAGTGGCGTCGTTGCACCTTGGCAGGGCCTTTCTGGAATACTGCGTAATCCACGGCTCAAGTTGCCATCAGCAAAAGATCACCGTAAGATGATCAATCCACAGCCGACAGGTGTTGCCCATGAGCACTGTTTCGCATCCGGCCCACAACCCCTCGCAGCTCTGGCGTGTGGCCCAGGTCACCGGGTTGCTGCTCACGGTGGTCTTGCTGGTTGGCCTTCTTCGCATGCCGACGCTTGCCCTGCACGTGCTGTGGGACATGGTCATCCCTCTGTTGCCGGCCGTATTCCTGATCAATCCAATGCTCTGGCGGAATGTCTGCCCGCTGGCCACGCTGAATCAGTTCCGGGAGCCATCCCCCGCCACTCGGCTGCCTCCAAACGCACTGCAGGGTGGTTGGATCGCCGGAATGATCCTCCTTTTTGCACTCGTCCCCGCGCGGCGGTTTCTGTTCAATGAGCAGGGGGCCGCGCTCGCCGTGACAATCGTAGTGGTCGCACTCCTCGCGCTGGGCAGTGGGTTTCTCTATTCCCGCCGAGCGGGGTTCTGCAATTCACTCTGCCCGGTGCTGCCGGTCGAAAAGTTGTATGGGCAGGCGCCTCTCGTGCAGGTGTCGAGCGCCATCTGTCCCGACTGCACCGCCTGCGCGGTGCGCGGGTGCATCGATCTGGCCGGAGGTCAGGCCCTGGCACAAAGCGTGGGGAAGGGACTGCTCCACGATGCGCGGTGGCTGGTGACGCCGGCCGGTGCCTTCGCGCTGCTGTTCCCGGGCTTTGTCGTCGGATATTTTACCACGGTCAATGGTGGACTCGACACGGCGCTGGCGGTCTACGCCCATATTGGGCTCTGGATGCTGCTCGGCGCCATCGCGCTCGGCGTCGTGGCGACCATCCTGCGCGTGCCGGGGACGCTCGCCCTGCCACTGATCGGGGCCGGTGCCCTGGCACTCTACTACTGGTATGCGGGGCCGGCGCTGGCCACAGCCTATGGCGTGGAATCGCTCGGCCCGGTCGTATTCCGTGGAGCGTTCTTTCTCCTCATCGGTGTGTGGCTGGCGCGTACGATCCCGACGCTTCGGCGCGCATCGTAACCTAGATCACTATCCCTGCCGTACGCCCGCGCCGGCGACGCACCGCCCAGACAATCAGCCCAACCACCACACCACCGATCGCAACCACGTTGGCCACCATCAGCGACGCGCCCAAAGACCAGAGCACTGGGCGCAGCGCGCCGAGGCCGAAGAACCAGACCAATCCCACGCGCAGTCCATGCCCCCACCCCTGCGCCTTCGGTTCGGAACGCAGGAGCAGCGCGAGGACAATCGTGGTGAGGGGGAAGAGAATCGCCTCGGTGTGCATGATCTGCGCAAAGTCGAATGCGGTCGCGACGCGGACGAGGTAGTCGAGCGCGGCGGTAGCCGTGATCACGAGAATCCAGCGTGTGCGGGAGGTCGTCAGTCCTCCGAAGTTGTGACCCGCCTCGGCGGTGCCACGAGCGGTACCCCGACCCGCCTGGCCAGCGCCTGAAAGCGCGGGTTGTCATGGAGCGGCGAGTACAGAGCAAAGACTCCAATGTAGGGCGCGTTCTGGTCATGCTGTGCCACGGCGATGTCAAGCCAGTCCATCGCCAGCACCTCCTCCCCGGCGATCACATAGAACGCCGCAATCGTCATGCTGTGAGCATTGTCGCCGGCGCGTCGTGAGGCCAGGGCATCCGCGGCACGCTTGTAGGCCATCGGGTACCCGCCCGCCGCCAGCCCGCTGTCCAGTGCCGCCACCAGTTCCTGATCCCCGCGCGACGCCCATTGAGCGCGTTCGATCTGAAGCTCCTCTGCGTACCGTCCGACCTGGCGCAGGGAGCCAAGCAGCGCAGAGACGCCGAAGCCCGCCCCGGGGTTCCGCTCGAACATGTCCTTCAGGAGCACGATCGCTTCTTCGGGGTAGCCCGTCAGGGAGAGTATGGTCCCGTACAGCCCGGTCACGAACGCGTTCAGGGGGTCGAGTTGAACCGCCAGTCTCCCTTCCTGCAGTGCCTCTTCAGGTTTGCCCTGGATCATGAGCACGTGACCGTAAAAGACGCGGAGCTGGGCGTTGTTCGGGTCCAGGGCGATGGCCCGCCGGAACGCCTCGGCGCCGGCGTCGAGCTTCCACTGTCCCCAGACAAGATCGGCGGCTTCC
>SPDF01000337.1 GCA_004525055.1 Gemmatimonadales bacterium
GGCCTCGAGTTCGCCGTCCAGTAGCATCTGGATGGTGCCTTCGTCAGGATGCGACATGCCTGCCTCCCTGCGTGCGGTATGCCTCGACAAGTTTGCGCCGCGCCCTCGACAGCGTCGTCCCGACCGCTCCCTTGGCGAGGCCGAGCGTCTCGGCGATTTCATCGTAGTTGAATCCTTCGGCCTTGAGCAACAATGCCTCGCGGTCCCGATCTGTCAGGGTGGCGAGTGCGTCCTGCACCGCCCGGACGTCGTCCGACCGTTCCAGTGCCTGATCCGCCGCGGGCGCCGATTGGGGTGACTCGGCCCGGTACAACTCGAGCCGCCGGCCCTGCCGCACCGCCTTGCGTCCATCCTCACGGACCAGGTTCAACGCCACGGCGAAGAGCCAGGGGCGCGGATTGCGGGGTGGGGCCGCCACCGCACGCGCAAAGGTCTCCTGAGCGATGTCTTCCGCACGGTCGTGGTCCCCCGTCCGCCGGTACAGTACCCGGACGAGGGCGGCGTGGTGTTCGCGGAAGAGGGCGGTCAGGTCTGTCGTCATCGGCTCAATGGAGTAGGCGGTGAGTGGCCTGCAGAGAGAAATGCCCTGCAAGCCACGCGCCGCACAAGGGGTGAGCGTCACTGCCCGCGGAAGTCGCGGACCGTGACCGAGAGTTGATTGTTGCGCCAGGTGGTCTGCCCCGCCTGGTCGATCCGGATGCTGACTTTGCTACCCGCGATCACCACGGTTTCGCCCGCGCCGAGCCAGGGCGCCAGTTCGGGCAGGGCGCGAACCAGCTCGAAATAGGCCGGACTGAATGGTGCGATCGTAACGGTCCGGCTCTCGGCCTTGTACGTCATGTCGGTCCAGACACCATCCCGGTCGACGAACACGCGGCCGGCGAGTCTCCGCGAGTCTGCCCGGACTCCGCCTACCGCTGCGGGGGTGCGGGCCAGCCGCGCATCCGCCGCCTCATTCGCGGCGGACAGCGTCTTGACCTCCGAATCGCGGGCGCTGGCTTCGGCCCGATCGAATGCCGCCTGCCCGCTCATGCGCTTTGCCGCGTCACGCCCTCCGCGGAGAGACGGCTCTGAGGCTGGCGGGATCTGTGCACCGGGCTCCAGCACGAGGTACGAGGTGTACTCGGTCAGGATCCCATAGCGCAGGCCCAGCTGGCGAATCTCCTCGATGATGGCGGGCGAGGCGCCTTCCAGGCGCGCCGTCCGGGTGAGTTCGCCGATCTTCCGGGAGGCCCACAGCGGCGGGACAAAAGTGTTGTCCGGTTCGCGTCGGGTGAACTTGGCTCGGGCGGTGAACCGCTCCCGCCGGCCATTGCGCTCCCCTTCGATGACCACGTTTCCGGTTCCGGTGCCGCGGTACCGGCCGAACACCACCAGTTCCTCCCCGTAGAAGAGGTCGGGGAGCTGCGCGGGCTGGGCATCGACGAGCGTGACGGGGGCACTCACGATGCGGAGATTGGTGAGCGCTGGGTGGCGGATTCTGCCGAGCAATACACCGACCGCCACTTCCACATCGGCGTTCGGGGCCACGTACGTCGCGCTTCCCCGGCCTTCCTTGGCCAGCATGTCGAGCAGGTAGGTGTTGACGTCTGTACCCACGCCAACGGTGAAGATGCGGTACGCCCCGATGCGACTGCCGGCGGCCGTCGCGATCTGATCCGGCTGGGTCTGGCCCACGGATGGAAGGCCGTCGGTCAGGAATACCACCAGCGACACCCGCTCGCTTCCGGCGGGCTGTCCGAGCGCCACATCGAGCGCCCCCTCGATGTTGGTTCCGCCCCCGGCGGCAAGATTGCCGACAAACTCCTGCGCGCGCGCCACGTTGGTCCGCGTCGCGGGGGTCAGCCCGGACCTGAACTCCGTCACACCGGAAGAAAAGGCGATGAGTCGGAAGCGATCCTGCGCCCCCAGTGCTCCCAGCGCCTGGGCCAGGGCCGCCTTGGCCTGCTCGAGCTTGGTGCCGGACATCGATCCTGACACGTCGACCACCAGCGTCAGGTCGCGCGGCAGGGCCTGGCTGGTCGCGGCGTCCGGCGGTGCCAACAGCAGCATGTAGTAGCCGTCTTCGCCGGCAGAGGCATGCGTCAGGACGCTGGCACCGACCAGCCCGCGACGAAGCGGGAAGAGGATGTCCATGTCGCCAGATGCGTCGCCGGGGACGGTCACCACCAGTTGGCCGCGCGCACGACGGGAAGTCACCGCGTGTGTCGGTGAATAGGGCGTGCCGAAGGTGGCCTCTCCTGGTGTGGTGACCGCCATCGAGAAGCGGTCCTGCGGCGCCCCGCCACTTCCGAGGCCGCGGGGAGTCGATCGGGGCCCGATGGCATACCGCAGCCGCAGGGCGTCCCCCTCACGGCCGAGGACTTGGGTGTAGCGCAACACAACCTTGCGGGTCTCGCCGGGCTGAATGGGGAAGATCTGCGCCCGGATCAGTCCATGTCCTGCGTAGGTGAGGAGCGCCGGGTCCTTCTGGCGCCGGACGATGTCTTCATACACGCTCCGGGCCTGTTCGGCGGTCTGCATCTCGCCTTGCATCTCCTGGTCGCCCATCCAGAGGGAGTAGCCGGTGAA
>SPDF01000230.1 GCA_004525055.1 Gemmatimonadales bacterium
CGCCGCCGGCGCAGTCATTTCATGGTCGGCCTGATGGGACTGGCGGTCGTGCTGGCGGTGCTTCCGCTCATCCTGATCCTGGGCACGCTCGTCGTGAAGGGCGCCAGCAGCCTCAATCTCGCCTTCTTCACGAGACTGCCCGTGCCAGCCGGCGAAACCGGCGGCGGGGTCATGCACGCCATTGTCGGCACGCTGATGATCGTGGGGACTGCCTGCCTCATCGGGTTGCCGCTCGGTATCGGAGGCGGCATCTACTGTGCCGAGTATCCGGGGTCGAAGTTGGCCACACTGACCCGATTCGTCTCCGATGTCCTGAATGGGACGCCTTCAATCGTAGTCGGCGTCTTCGCCTGGACCTGGATCGTGGCGTCGCAGAGGCATTTCTCGGCCTTCGCGGGCAGCGTGGCCCTCGCCATTCTCATGATCCCGATGGTTACCCGCACGACGGAAGAGATGATCAAGCTGGTCCCGCATTCCCTGCGGGAGGCGGCGCTGGCGCTCGGGTACTCGCGCTGGCGAACCAGCCTGACGGTCGTGGTGCGCACCACGCTGCCGGGTATCGTCACGGGCAGCCTGCTGGCGGTGGCGCGTGTGGCGGGGGAAACCGCTCCCCTCCTGTTTACGGCGCTGGGGAGCCAGTACCTCTCCTTCAACCTCGATCAACCGATGGCGGCCTTGCCGCTGGTGGTGTTCACCTACGCGACCGGGCCCTACGAAGAGTGGCACCAGCTGGCCTGGGCCACCGCGTTGGTGCTAATTCTCGTGGTGCTGGTACTCAGCATCGCCGCCCGGCTGGCGACGCGCCGGAAGTTCACCCAGCATGGCTGAGCAGCCGGCCCGCATCGCCACCGAGCGACTGAGCGCCATGTACGGCAAGATCACCGCCGTGAAGGACGTGACGCTCGGGTTCGCGAGCAACCGGGTCCACGCCCTGATCGGGCCCTCCGGCTGCGGCAAGTCCACGTTTCTTCGCTCGCTGAACCGGATGCACGAGTTGACGCCGGGGGGCTGGATCACGGGGCGCGTCCTGCTGGACGGCAAGGATGTGTACGCGGCCAGCGTGAATCCGATGCAGCTCCGCCGACGGGTGGGCATGGTGTTCCAGAAGCCGACCCCCTTTCCGACGATGTCGATCTTCGACAACGTGGCGGCTGGGCTCCGCGTGGGTCAGAAGCGCTCCAGGACGGAGCTGGCCCAGATCGTCGAGCAGACGCTCCGGGACGCCGGGCTCTGGGACGAGGTCAAGGATCGCCTCACCGCCAGCGCCCTTGCCCTCTCCGGCGGCCAGCAGCAGCGCCTGTGCATCGCCCGGACCATCGCCCCGAAACCAGAGGTAGTGCTCCTCGATGAGCCGACGGCCTCGCTCGACCCGCAGGGCGCGCAGCGGATCGAGGAGTTGCTCTTTACGCTGAAGCAGCAATTCACGATCATTATCGTGACCCACAACATGCAGCAGGCGGCGCGAGTGTCTGACACGACCACCTTTTTCTACCTGGGCGGAATGGTCGAGACCGGAGCGACGCGACAGCTCTTCACGTCGCCGGCGCGCGAAGAGACCGAAGCCTACATTACTGGGCGATTCGGATGACATCCACACTCGTCGAACGGACGGCCATGCCGCACGCATCGAGCCTCAGGCCGACACTCGCCCCGCGGCGGGACGCAGCGAGGACCCACCCGACCGGTGCGCCGGTCGTAGAAGCGAGGGGCTTCCGCTTCTCGTACGGTGCGACGGAAGTGCTCAAGGGGATTTCGCTCGGCGTCGAGCGGCACGCCGTCACGGCCATCATCGGCCCATCGGGCTGCGGCAAGTCCACCTTTCTCCGTGCCATCAACCGGATGCACGAACTGCTGCCCGATGTCAGGCATTCCGGTGAACTGCTCCTCGACGGCCAGTCGATTTATGCACCTGGACGGGACTTGGTGGATCTTCGGCGCCGGGTCGGGATGGTGTTTCAGCGCCCCAATCCGTTTCCGAAGTCGATTTTCGACAACGTGGCATATGGCCCGGCGGTCAACCGCCTGACGTTGAAGCGGGACCTCCCCGAGCTGGTCGAGCGCTGTCTTCGACAGGCGGCGCTGTGGGACGAAGTGAAAGACCGCCTGCACGAGCCCGGCACCGGTCTCTCCGGCGGGCAGCAGCAGCGGCTCTGCATCGCCCGGGCGCTGGCCAACGCCCCCGAGGTGCTCCTGATGGACGAGCCTTGCTCGGCGCTGGACCCCATCGCCACACAGAAGGTGGAACAACTCATCTTCGAGCTGAAGCAGCAATACACGATCGCCATCGTGACCCACAACATGCAGCAGGCCGCCCGGGTGTCCGACTATACCGGCTTTTTCGATCGCGGCGAGCTGATCGAGTTCGGCGAGACCGAGCAGCTGTTTACCGCGCCGGTGCAAGAGCGCACCGAGGCGTACATCACGGGGAGATTCGGATGACCGAAGCCCAACGGCACTTTCACAACGACCTGAGCCAGGTCAAAATCCGCCTCCTGACCATGTCGGGGGAGGCGGAAGCCGCGCTGGGGCTGGCCGTGGACGCACTGCTCGAGCGCGACGCCGCCAAGGCCGAAGCGGTGGTTGCCAGCGACCGCGTGATTGACCAGATGGAGGTCGAGCTTGAGGAGATGTGCATCAACCTGCTGGCACTCCAGCAGCCGATGGCGCGCGACCTCCGGATGCTCACCTCGGCACTCAAGATTGCGAATGACCTCGAACGGGTCGGCGATCACGCGGTGAACATCGCGCAGTCGGCGCTGCGGCTCGCAGACCAGCGCGCCATTGCGCCCGAGCCAGAGCTCGTCGAGATGGCGCGACTCGCGCGCGACATGCTCTCCGACGCACTCGAGGCGTTCATCCGCGGCGACTCCCAGGCCGGACGCGAGGTCTGTCGGCGCGACGACAAGGTGGATGCGCTGCACAAGTCGGTGTTCCGAATCCTGCTCACGCACATGATGGAGGACCCACACACCATCGGCGCCGGGATGGAACTCTTCCTGGTCAGCCGCAACCTGGAACGGGTGGCGGATCTCGCGACGAACATCGGCGAGGACGTGGTGTTCCTGGTAGAGGGCAAGTCGATCAAGCACCACGCCGAAGATGTGGGCGACGCGGCATGGCCGGCGGGAGCGCCCAAGCGGTGACGCGTGCGCGCGCGGCCGCGAGCGCACGGCTGGCCGCGATCGACGTCGGCTCGAATTCCATCCGGCTCCTGATCGCCACGTACGACCCGAAGACGGGACTGGCGCCGATCGACGAGATCAAGGCCCAGCCCCGTCTGGCGCAAGGGCTCGCCGCCACGGGGATGCTCGACCCCGAGGCCATCGAGCGCGCCCTCGTGGCCCTCCGGCGCATGGCCGACGTCGCCAAGCGTCGGGGCGCCACCCGGATCGCCGCCGTGGCCACCGCCGCGGTGCGCGAGGCGAAGAACGGCGATGAATTCGTCCGCCGGGTCCGGGATGAGATCGGTCTCCCCTTGCAGGTCATCAGCACCGCGCATGAAGCCCAGCTCTCCTATCGCTCCGTCCGTCACCACTTCCGGCTGGACAACACCAAGGCGCTCGTCGCCGACATCGGCGGTGGGAGCCTGGAATTGGTGGGCGCTGTGGACGGCCTCGTCGAGCTCAGCCG
>SPDF01000041.1 GCA_004525055.1 Gemmatimonadales bacterium
AACTCCGCCTCGGTGTCCGTCCGGGCGACATACTGCAGGTTGAGCTGGAACATTCCTGCCCCGAACGTCCCATCCACTCCCCACATCGAGATGTCATTGCTTTGGTCCGGGAACCCGTAGTAATCGCCATTTTGCCTTCCGGTGTATCCCATGACACCAAGCCGGGCGTGACTGCCGAGGTCGCGAGTGATGTGCCCGAAGAGGTTCTTGTTCGCATCGTTGTCGTATTTGAACGCGGGATTGATGGCCGGAATCCCGTCGCCGTTTATCAGGGTGCCCGTGATCGTGAATCCGGCCAGGTCCGCCGACGCCATGAAGCCACGATCGTAGGTCAGGTTGGCCGGCTGCAGCCCGACCACCACCTTGTAGATGGCGTAGTCCAACACCTCCAGCCGCAGCTCACGCTTGAAGATCGGATCGGAGACCTGGAACTGACCGACGGCCAGGTCCACCGGCGCGCCACCGATGTCGTTCCAGTAGATAAACGCGTCTTCGACACCGGCTACTTCGCCCCGCTCCGCGAGCAGGAAGTAGATGTAGTAGGACAGCTTCTTTCCGAGCGTCCCGCCGGAGAGCACCTTGAGGTTCCACGGCATCTGGAAGTCGGTGGCCGCCTTGCCATTGGCGTAGAGCTGCGCGTAGGCGTCGAGGCGGATGGCCAGGGGCAAACTCGCCGGTAGGGTCAGCAGGTCATCGCCGGTGGCAATGGTGTCTCTCGGCTCCTCGTCGAATGCCATCCTGAAGCCGTTCCCCGCGAACTGGTCGCCGAAGGCTGTCAGGGCGGGGAAGGGGTTGTGGCAGAGCTGGCAGCTGACCCGATACTTCCGCGCAAAGGCTGGAATCGCCGAGGCGTCCATCGGCACCAGGGAGGTGAGCCCCAGCGAAAGCAGGATTCCGAACATGAGATTGCGGGAGAACGACATGCCCCCTCCAGTTGTCGGTTCTAGACTGCCGACTGTGGTCCCTCCAGAACGCGCACGGAGCTACCCTGCCAGAACAATGGCAAGGCGTTCATGAAGGAATGTCCAATGTGGCTTGAAGAGTTGGGTGAGCGGCCCGGTTCCTCACCGCTCAGGGCTCAGTCGATGCGGCGCAATTCAACCCGCCGGTTGAGTTCTCGTCCGCCGGCGGTGGCGTTGCTGGCCACGGGATCCGCCGGACCGTACCCCCGCGCCGTCAATCGATCCGAAGGGACGCCAGCAGCCATGAGAAATGCGCGCACAGATTCTGCTCGCGCCTGTGACACGCGTTCATTGACGGAGCGAGAGCCGGTGTCATCGGTATAGCCGGCTACCTCGAGCCGGGCGGCCGGTTGGGCAAGCAGCGATGTGGCAGTGGCGCGAAGGGATAATTGCGCGGCCGGTGTGAGCGTTGCGCTCCCCGTCGCGAAGGTCACATCGTGCAGAATCAGACGTGCGGGAGCCGGAGGGACCGCAGGCGGGCGCGGGCAGCCGAGGGCATCGACCGTGGTCCCAGTGAGCGTGCCGGGGCAGCGATCCTGGTCGTTGGGCACGCCGTCACTGTCGGAGTCCACCGGGGCCGCTGGCGGGGGGCAGCCGAAGTCGTCTGTGGCCGTAGCGGGGGCGGTGGCGGGGCATCGATCGATCGCGTTCGGCACCCCATCGTCGTCCAGATCGGAGTTGCAACCTGTCAGATCCACTCGTTGACCCGAAGGAGTCCCCGGACACTTGTCGCCGCCGTCCAGGATCCCGTCCCCGTCCAAGTCCTTCGCGAGTGGGCAACCAGTGGGGTCGACGGCTTCGCCCCGCCCAGTGCCGGGACAACCGTCCTCCTTGTTGGGCACGCCGTCGCGGTCGCTGTCGCGAGGGCCGATCGGGCCGGCGTACATCGAGAGCCCCATCTGCACTCCCAGATCCCATTCCCGATCACTTGCACTTCCCAGCGGCGCCACATAATCGGCAGTGCCCTCCAGCCGGAGTCCGAGTCGCGGGCCGAAGCTGAAGCGGAGCCCCACCAGCCCGCCTACTCCCTCCGCTTTGGCATCAATCCCCTGGGAATAGCGATGTTGTGTGTATCCCAGACCAAAGAGGGCGCTGGTCTGTCCCCGCAGCGGCAGGTGGGCGAGAAAACGGCCGGTGAGACTGCGCACCTGCACCGTCGTCGAGTCCGGCAGGCTGGTAGCCGCGTAGCTGCCGCCGATCTCGAGGCTCAGCTTCTTGGTCACGAAGAGCCCCAGCTCCCCGCCCACACTGAAACCGCTCGTGAGCGCCATCGAGTCGGGGTAGAACGAATACCGGCCGAGCGGCACGACTTCCACGGTGCCCCCACGCTGCGCAGACGCCGGACGAGCGAGGGCGACCAGCGACACAAGCGCCGCAAGGATGGCGTGTCCGGCCATTCGTACCATTCCCCAAGATACTCCCCTCCGGGGTAGGCGGGCCACGGAGCGTGCCGCTAGATTACGCCCTTCTTGCATAGATCTCCGGGAGAGGCGACATGGCCAATGTGAACAGCCGTCAAGTGCGAGCCGCCATCCTGATTCTGGCCTTGGGTATCGGTATTCTCGTGGCGCTAGCCCCGTTTACCTCCGGGCTCCTTGCCGCGCCCGTCTTCTACGTCGTCTTCCACCCGCTCTACCAATGGTTCACGCGGCGGCTGAAGCCGGCCCTGGCCGCCGGGCTCACCATCTTCGTGGCGGTACTCCTCATCATAGTGCCAGGGTCGTGGCTCGTCACGATGATTGTCGAGCAGGCCCAGGACGCGATTTCCCACCTGGTGAACAACGCCCTCCTGACCAAGCTGCAGTCGCTGACGATCGCCGGCTATGCCGTCGGTCCAGAATTGGTGAAGTGGGGCCAGGGTGTCGTCGGTGGCCTCGGCCGCGGCGCGTTCGCCGCCGTCGGCACCGTGACGCTGATGGGATTCAACTTGGCCATCGCCTTCTTCGTGCTCTACTTCATGCTGGTTACCGAAGGCCGGGCCTGGCTCACCATCCGCCCGTACATTCCGTTCAGCATCGAGAGCGCGGAGCTCCTCCGTGAGCGGTTTCGCGCCGTCACGATCTCCACGGTGATCGGGACAGGAGTCACCGCCACAATTCAGGGAGTATTGGTGGGGCTCGCGTTCATCGTCACCGGGCTCCCCAACGCGGTGTTCTGGGGTGTGGTCACAGTGGTCTTCGCCATCCTTCCCGTGGTGGGCAGTGGACTCGTTTGGATTCCGGCGGCGTTTGTGCTCTTGGTCGATGGATCACCCTGGTCGGCCTTCGGGATGGCCGCGTTTGGCGCGCTGATCGTCGGCAATATCGACAACGTCATCCGGCCCATCGTCTTCCGCCGCTGGGCCCAGACGCATCCCCTCATCGTCGTTCTCGGCGCCTTCGCCGGGGTCCGGTATCTTGGCCTGCTCGGGTTGCTGATAGGGCCGCTCGCCCTCTCCTATTTCTTCGAGCTCGTCCGGATGTATAACGCGGAATACGTCGACCTCAGCGGTGTGTCAGTCGCCCCGCCGTCACCCCCAGTTTGACCGAAGCCGAGCGTCCATCGACCGTTCGCCTGGTCCTGGCGTGGGCGACGGTCTACCTGGTGTGGGGATCGACCTACCTCGGCATCCGGTTCGCCATCGAATCGATCCCACCATTCCTCATGGCCGGGTCCCGCCACCTCCTCGCCGGCCTGTTGCTCTTCTCCTGGAGTCGCCTCCGACAGCACACGGGGAGCCCCACGCAAACGGACTGGGTGCGCGCAGCCGGGCTCGGTGTGCTCATGCTGGTGAGCGCCAACGGCGCCACCACGTGGGCTGAGCAGCTCGTCCCCAGCGGCCTGACCGCGCTGATTGTCGCCACGTCCGCGCTCTGGCTCGTTCTCCTCAACTGGCTCTGGCTTGGTGCCGCCCGCCCGGGCGCCCGCACGGTAGGTGGGCTGGTCGCGGGGTTCGGCGGCGTCGCGCTCCTGGTAGTCCCGGGGAACTTCGCGGGGAGCGAACACGTCGACATAATTGGAGCGGTCGTCTTGATCGGCGCCGCGCTGAGCTGGGCCGTCGGATCCATCTATGCCATCAAGCTCCCCCGACCAACGCACCCGACACTATTCGTCTCCCAGCAGATGATTGTGGCCGGGGTGGTACTCCTCCTCATTGCGACGCTCACGGGAGAGTTGCACGGCTTTTCCTTCTCTGACGTGTCGAGAACGTCGGCCACCGCCTATCTCTACCTGGCCATTTTCGGCTCTCTCATCTCATTTTCGGCCTATTTCTGGCTGATCCGGCACACCACGCCCGATCGCCTTGCCACCATTTCATATGTGAATCCACTCGTGGCGGTGATCCTCGGTTGGGCACTCGCCGGTGAGCCGCTCAGCCTTCGTGTCCTGATCGCGGCTGCCGTCATCCTCGTCGCGGTCGGCCTCATCACGACGGGGCGGATGCGCCCTCGCACCTGAACGCAACTTGCGCCGCGGTGGCGATGGGGCACTTTCGAGGAGTGGCCCTCCGCCCGTCCCGGCTTTCTCGAGAGGACAGCCCGATGCGATCCCCCCGACTCACGATCGAACTCCCCTCCTGGGTTGATGGACTCGTCGACTGGCAGCGCCGGTATCCCCGCCCTGAGGACCGGATGGCGCTCGTCATCGCCGTGGGGCACGAACAGATTCGGCGGGCGACCGGGGGACCGTTCGCGGCGGCGGTCTTCGAACGCGACAGCGGAGTGCTCGTGGCCGTCGGTGTGAACCTGGCAGTGCCATCGCACAATTGTGTGCTGCACGCCGAAGTCGTGGCGCTGATGATGGCGGGGGCGCAACTCCACAGTCATTCCCTCGGCGCCGAGGGGATGCCCCAGCACGAGTTGGTCTCCTCCTGCGAGCCGTGCGCCATGTGCCTCGGTGCCGTGTTCTGGAGCGGGGCCGCCTCCCTGGTCACTGGAGCCACCAAGGGGGATGCGGAGGCCGTCGGGTATAACGAGGGCCCGGTCTTTCCGGAGAGCTATGCGCACCTCGAACGGAAGGGAATGACGGTGGTCCGTGAGATCATGCGGGAAGAAGCTCGCGCGCTCTTCGCCGCGTACCAGGCCGCCGGAGGTGAGATCTACTGATGCTTCAGCTTCCGCGCCGCCGCATGGGGTCGACCGATCTCGAAATCACAAACCTCGGACTGGGCACCTGGGCGATCGGGGGCCCATGGGCCTTCGGCTGGGGCCCGCAAGACGACGCCGAATCGGTGGCAGCGATTCATCGGGCGGCCGAGCTCGGGATTAACTGGATCGACACCGCCGCGGTGTATGGGCTCGGTCACTCGGAGCAGATCGTGGGGCAGGCACTGGCCTCGCTTCCAGCCGCCGACCGGCCATTGGTGTTTACGAAATGCGGGCTGATCTGGGACGAGAACGACAGGATGGCGGAGCCCAGGCGCGTGCTCGAGCCGTCGTCGATTCGGCGGGAGTGTGAAGCCTCGCTGCGGCGACTGGGCATGGAGCGGATCGACCTCTACCAGTTTCACTGGCCCGACGAGACCGGTACAGCCGTGGAAGACTCGTGGGATGTGATGCTCCGGCTTGTCGAGGAAGGGAAGGTGCGGTGGGGAGGCGTATGCAATTTTGACACGTCGTTGCTGGGGCGATGCGCCGCACGAGGAACGGTGGCTTCTCTGCAGCCACCCTTCTCGCTCATCCGCCGAAGGGTCGCCGCGTCCGAGATCCCCTGGTGCGAGACGCACGGTGTCGGGGTCATCGCATACAGCCCGATGCAGTCGGGGCTGCTGACCGACAGGTTCTCGGCGCCACGGCTCGCGGCCCTCCCCGTCGGCGACTACCGGCATCGCGGGTCGGAGTTCACGGCGCCCCGGTTCGCCGCCAACCTTGCCCTGCGGGACGGCCTGCGCCCGATCGCCGAACGGCACAGGGCTACCGTGGGAGAGATTGCGATCGCTTGGGTACTGGCCTGGCCGGGGGTGACCGGTGCCATCGTGGGGGCGCGGTCCGCCGCGCAGGTGGATGGCTGGATCGGGGCGGGGTCGTTGCGATTATCGGAGCCGGACCTGGTGGAGATTGCCGAGGCTATCCGGCGCTCCGGGGCGGGCGAGGGGCCCGCGCGGCCCTAGCGCCCGGGAGGGAAGATAGACACCGCCGACCCTACGGCCAGATGAGTCGACATCGGCTGCTTCCCATTGAGGACGGCCCATTCGGGTCCGTAGAGTGCCCCGTAGTCCACGTCGAAGTCGAGCGTCCGGACCCGCCGCAGCGCCCATTCGGGATGTTCAATCCGGAGCACTCTCGGCTCCCCACGCCTGCTCTGCCCGTAGGCCCAGCGGCGACCCAGCAGGTGGTGGGCGGGCGCCTCCGCTGTGGCAGCAATGGACGTCTGGTCCGAGGTCATCCGCACGAAATACTGCCGATCCTTCCATCGCCAACGGCGTTCGACCACCAACTCATCGCCCATGCTCGCCGTCCGGCTTTCGATCGGCGTCGCGCGGAACGGCTCGTTGAACCTGAGCCGCCCCACGGCGGCCGCGAGTGGACTCGGGACGAGTTCGCGGAGCGCGACCACCCCCTGCCGGTCGCCCGCGCGCACGTAGGTGCGGAAATTGATCTCTGGAAAGTCCACGAATCCCGGAATGCGACGGCCCCGAATCCGGGTGTCCAGAAAATCGAAGGCAATCAGGGAGACGAGGGCTCGCCCGTCCACCAGATCCGGTTCGACGTCTTGCGGCAGCAGGGGCGCGACCAGCGTGGCGTCCACGTCATAAGTGAGGAGGACGAGGTTGCTCCAGCGCGCCGTGAGGGAAGGGCGCCGCCGCTCGGGAAGGCCGGGAGGTGGGGATGCAGTCATAGGCAGTATCAATAGTATACTCCGGTCGTGGCGGCCGCGCGGGTCGTCTCGTCTCGTGTACCTCGGGAGGCAGAGCGAGTGAGTGGGCCTGGGATGATGTCCGTTGGACGGCGGATGGGTCGGTGGGTGTGGGGCGCGATTCGGCGCAGCCTCCGCCCCTCGGGAATCGTGCTGATCTACGACATTCGGTACGTTGTGCGGCTCGGGTCCATACCCATGGATCCCCTGCGCGCAGAGATGGTGCTCGCCTTCCTCACCGACGTGGGACTCGTTCGGCGCCGGGAGCTGCTCCGCCCGCATTCGGCGTCAATGAAGAACCTCCGCCGGGTGCACACCGACAAGTACCTCGAGTCGCTGGAGCGCACCGAGGTGGTGGAGCAGATCGTCGGTGCTCAGCTCACCGACACGGAAGCCCAGGGGCTTGTGGAGTTCCAGCGATTGGCCTCCGGTGGGACCGTCCTCGCAGCGGCCACCGCGTTGCGGACCGGCTTGGTCGCCGTGAATCTCGGCGGAGGGTTTCACCACGCCGCATCCAATCGGGGCATGGGATTCTGCGCCCTCAATGACCTCGCCATCGCCGTCGCCCGGGTGCGGGCACACGGGTTCGAGGCGCCCATCCTGATCATTGACCTCGATATCCACGACGGGAATGGGACCCGCACGCTGTTCGAAGAAGATCCCTCGGTCCACACCTTTTCGATCCACAATCAGGACTGGGCGCCCAGGGAGGCCGCGGCGGCCACCGTCATCGCGCTCGGCACGGCGGTCAACGACGCGACGTACCTCAAGGCCCTCAGGGAGTCCCTCCCCCCAGTCATCGAGGCGGTGCGCCCCCAGCTGGTGCTCTATGTCGCCGGCGTCGACCCCGCCTCCGACGACATGGTGGGCGACTGGAACATCACGGCCGACGGGATGCTCGCCCGCGACCAGTTCGTCATCGAGCAGGTGCGTCCCAAGGGAGCCGAGATCCCGCTGGCGGTCACGCTGGGCGGCGGCTATGGCGGGAACGCCTGGCGCTACACGGCGCGCTTCCTCGGATGGTTGGCGGCGGGGCGCCCGGTGGAGCCCCCGACCAATACCGACATGCTGATCAGGCGCGCGCAGGAGCTTCATGGCCTGCTCCGCGACGGCGCGCGTCGGCTGCCCCCCGCGGCGGATTGGGCACTGACGCCGGAAGACCTGGCGGCCGTTGGCCCCGGCGACGCGACCGCCCCGCGCCGCCTGCTGGGTCGCTACACCGCTCAGGGAGTGGAGCTCCTCCTGGAACGGCTCGGGGTGCTGGCGCAGGTTCGCACACTCGGGTTTGCGCAACCGACACTCGAGCTCGATTTCCATCTCGAGGACTCCGACACCGTGCGGCTCTTCGGCGATGCGGCGAGGGCGGAGTTGTTGATGGAAATCCGGTTCCGCCGCGATCGGACCAGCCTGCCGGACATGGAGGTCCTCTTCCTCGAGTGGGTGTTGCTCCAGAACCCTCGGCGCAGCTTCGTGTCCGGCAAGCATTCCATTCCCGGCCAGAAGCATCCGGGGCTCGGCCTCCTGCGCGATGTCATGGCCTGGCTCGTAGTGCTTTGCGGTGAACTCGGGCTCGACGGCCTGATGTACATGCCGGCTGGCTACTTCGTCGCCACCTTCGGCAGTCGCTTCGTCGATCCGGCGCAGCAAGCCCGCCTCGAGGCGCTGCGCCGGGCCCTCTCCAGCCTTCGCCTGGTCGAGGCGACCCGTGCCGTGGAAGAGGGGAGGGTCGTCGACGCCGCCACTGGTGCCGTGGTCGAGTGGGAGCCGGCTCCGATGGTCATCCCGGTATCGCAACGGCTTCGGGAATTGGTGGAGGGACCCAGATACGAGGCGGCTGTCGACGAGGCACTGGCGACTCTCTCGTATCGCCTTCAGTCGCCCGACGGCTGAGGCCGCTGGTAGGGGAGGGTTGCGCGGGGCGATATGAGTATTGCATATTTACCCATTATGCAAACTTCACCCGGCATCGTCGCCCTCGCCTTCTCGGGCGGACTCGACACCTCCTACTGCGTCCCGCGGCTCGCCGAGCAGGGTTGGGCCGTCCACACCATCTACGTCAACACCGGCGGCGCCTCTCCGGAGGAACGGGTGGCAATCCGACGCCAGGCTGAGGCGGTCGGGTGCGTCGCCCACCATGAGCTCGACGCCCGGGCGCTGGTCTTCGATCGCTTTGTCCGGTACCTCATCCAGGGGAACGTCCTCCGGGGCGGCGTCTATCCGCTGAGCGTGGCGGCCGAACGCACCCAGCAGGCGATCTCGGTCCTCGAGGTGGCTCGTGCCATCGACGCGACTGCGGTCGCTCACGGATCCACCGGCGCCGGCAACGACCAGGTCCGGTTCGACGTGACTCTTCGTGTCCTCGCCGCGGACCTCGCCATCATCACGCCCATCCGCGACGAAGGACTCTCCCGCACCCAGGCAATCAGCTACCTCCAAGCGCGGAACCTGCCGGTGCCTGCCAAGGCGGGCGCCTATTCGATCAACGCCGGCCTCTGGGGTACGACCTGGGGTGGGGGGTGGACGCACGACACCTGGGCCGGCCCGCCGGCGGAGTTGCTCGACCCTCCCGCGGATGCGCCGTCCGCTCGCGAAATCGTCATCGGATGGGAAGGGGGGCTCCCTGTCTCCCTCGATGGCGATCTAATGGCGGGAGTCGATCTCGTTCAGGCACTCAATGACCTCGCGGCCACTTACGGATTCGGCCGAGGCATCCACGTCGGCGAGACCGCCCTCGGCATCAAGGGGCGCATTGGCTTCGAGGCCGGGGCAGCTCTGGTCCTGGTCGCCGCGCACCGCGAACTCGAGAAGCTTGTGTTGACCAAGTGGCAGGTGTTCTGGAAGGACCAGGTTTCCACCTTCTATGGTGACCGACTCCACGAGGGGCAGTACTTCGATCCCGCCCTCCGCGATATCGAGGCGCTCCTGGCGCATTCGCAGCACCGCGTCGTCGGTGAAACGCGGGTGCGGCTCGCCCCCGGCCGCTTCCAGGTGGTCGGCGCGCGGAGTCCGCACTCGATGATGGATCCACGCGTCGCGACCTACGGCGAGGAGAACCGACTCTGGACCGGC
>SPDF01000369.1 GCA_004525055.1 Gemmatimonadales bacterium
CCCACACGCAGTTCCTCGGCCAGCTTCTTGATGTCGATGCGGCCGAGCAGCTCCCGGACCGCCGGGGCGCCGGTGTCGGCCCGGAACATGGTGTCGCCCATGTCCCGCGCCTTCTGCTTCATGGCGAGGAACTCGTCCTCGTCGAGCAGCTGGTTCTGCTTGACGGCGACGACCTTGCCGTCGACCTCCAGTTCCTGCTTGCCCGGCTCGATGACGATGTAGTTCGAGTAGTAGATGACCCGCTCGAGTTCCCGCAGGGTGATGCCCAGCAGGTTGCCCATCGGCGAGGGCAGCGTCTTGAAGAACCAGATGTGCGCCACCGGCACGCTGAGTTCGATGTGGCCCATGCGCTCACGACGGACCTTCGAGAGCGTGACCTCGACGCCGCAGCGGTCGCAGATGACGCCGCGGTACCGAATCCGCTTGTACTTGCCGCAGTGGCACTCCCAGTCCTTGACCGGACCGAAGATGCGCTCACAGAACAAGCCGTCCTTCTCGGGCTTGAACGAGCGGTAATTGATGGTCTCCGGCTTCGTCACCTCGCCCCAGGACCACCAGGTCCGCTGCCCCTGCAGTTCCAGGCGCTCGCGTTCCTTGGTGTCGCGTGGGCCCCGGATCTCCTCGGGGGAGGCGATCCGGATGCTGATGTAGTCGAAGCTGGAGCTCTTGGGCTCACGTCCGCTGCGAAAATCGATCATTGCTGCCTCATTCTTGAATCCAACATTATTCGTCGCCTTCGGCCGTCGCGCCCAGCGTCACCTTCAACCCGAGCGCCTGGAGTTCCTTCACCAGCACGTTGAACGACTCCGGGATACCCGGCTCGGCCAGGTTCTGGCCCTTGACGATCGCCTCATACACGCGGCTGCGGCCGTTGACGTCGTCGGACTTGACCGTCAGCATCTCCTGCAGCACGTGCGCCGCACCGTACGCCTCCAGCGCCCAGACCTCCATTTCGCCGAACCGCTGCCCACCGAACTGTGCCTTGCCGGCGAGCGGCTGCTGGGTCACCAGCGAGTACGGGCCGATCGACCGGGCGTGGATCTTGTCGTCCACCAGGTGGCTCAGCTTGAGCATGTAAATGGCGCCCACCGTCACGTCGCTGGCGAATTCCTGACCGGTCCGGCCATCCCGCAGCCGGGCCTTGCCGCCCGGGGTGATCCCGGCAGCCTTCAAGAGCTCCGCGGAGGCCTCGTCCCATGACGCCTCGGACTTCGCACCGAGGACGCCGGCCAGCGCCGGCAGGCCAGCCACTTCGAGCAGCTCGGCGGGCGACAGCTCCGCCTTCTTTTGCAGTTCCTTGACCGACTTCTCGAGCGCCTTCTTCTCCACCTTCCCGGCATCGCCGAGGAACGCAGCGTGGTGGTCAAGCTCGAGCCGGACCTGCGCCAGTTCCCGCTCGCCGAGTTGCTTGGCGGCGGCGACGAGGAAGCTCTGGGCCTCCTTGTAGAGTGCCTTGGTATCGGCCGACGACGCCTTGTGTCCCAGGACCTCGATGCCGACCTTGCCGAGCGCGGTACGGTCGGCGTCGGTGGCCGCCTTCTTCAGGTCGGCCACCATGGCCGTGATGATCTCCGGAGCAGCGTCGGGTGCCGCAGCATTGAGGCGCAGCGCTTCGGCGGCCCACTTGAGCCCCGCCAGTCGGATCAGCACGCTGATTTCGGCCTCATCCGCACCCCGGAAGACGGGGGTCTTGGCCTCGAATCCGAGAATTCGCGCGGCCCACCCGAGGTGGGTCTCGAGGATCTGCCCGACGTTCATGCGGCTCGGCACGCCGAGCGGGTTGAGCACGATGTCGACCGGCGTGCCGTCCGGCAGGAACGGCATGTCCTCTTCCGGCACGATCCGGGCAACGATACCCTTGTTGCCGTGCCGACCGGCCATCTTGTCGCCGACGCTGATCTTCCGCTTCTCGGCCATGTACACCTTGACCAGCTGGATGACGCCCGGGGGCAGTTCGTCCGGCTGCAGGATCTTGTCGATCTGGTCCTCGGCGCGCTCCTCGACCCGGGCGCGTTCACGTGCCGCGGCGTCGATGGTGGCGCGGATCCGCTCGTTGGCCGCCTTGTCGACCACCCGCAGCGTCTTCAGGTCGGCGTCGGAGAGGTCGAGGCCCGCCAGCACCGACGGCATCAGCCGGGTGCCCTGGGGGACAAACTCCTCCACGGTGCCGGCTTTCAGCATCAGCGCCACTTCCTGGCCCTTCAGGTAGTCGTGCAGCTCTTCCATCATGACCGTGGTGATTCGGGCCTTCTCGTCGGCCTCGATGCGGCGCACCTCGCCGATCCGCTCGCCGCGATCCTTCTCGACCACCTGGTCCTCGATCCGGCTGAAGATCTTGACGTCGATGACGACGCCCTTCATGCC
>SPDF01000015.1 GCA_004525055.1 Gemmatimonadales bacterium
ATCGCCTTCTCGGCGGTCAAGGACGATGTCGAGGTGGACGTCGCACTCCAGTACGAGGACGGCTACAACGAGAACACCTTCACCTTCGTCAACAACATCAATACCCATGAGGGCGGCACACACCTCACCGGCTTCAAGTCCGCGCTCACCCGCACCGTCAACGAGGCGGCCAAGCGCTCCGGTGCGCTCAAGAAGGCCGACTTCACCCTCTCCGGCGACGACGTGCGCGAGGGGATGACCTGCGTGCTGCACGTGAAGGTCAAGGAGCCGCAGTTCGAGGGGCAGACCAAGACGAAGCTCGGGAACTCTGAGGTCGAGGGCATCGTCCGCCAGGTCATCAACGAGCACCTCGGCAGCTACCTCGAGGAGCATCCACCCGTCGTGCGCGCCATTCTCGACAAGGCCGTCAGTGCGGCGTTGGCCCGCGAAGCGGCCCGCAAGGCGCGCGACCTGGTGCGCAAGAAGTCCGGACTGGAGAACGCGGTGTTGCCCGGCAAGCTGGCGGACTGCTCGCTCGACGATCCGGCGCTCTGCGAGATCTACCTCGTCGAGGGCGACTCCGCCGGCGGCAGCGCCAAGCAGGGCCGCAACCGGGCGTTCCAGGCCATCCTGCCGCTCCGGGGCAAGATCCTGAACGTCGAGCGTGCCCGCATCGACAAGATCTTGAGCAACGAAGAAATCCGGGCGATGATCACCGCCATTGGCGCCGGTGTCCGAGAGGAATTCAAGCTCGACGACGTCCGGTACCACAAGATCATCCTGATGACCGACGCCGATGTGGACGGTGCGCACATCCGGACACTGCTCCTCACCTTCTTTTTCCGGCAGATGCCCGAACTGATCGACGCCGGGTTCGTGTACATCGCCCAGCCGCCACTCTACCGCGTGGCCAGGGGGAAGGAAGAGTATTACGCGTACAACGAGGCGGAAAAAGACGAGTACGCCAAGCGCCTCGGTGCCGACGAGGGCAAGACCGGCATCATGATCCAGCGCTACAAGGGCCTTGGCGAGATGAACCCCGAGCAGCTCTGGAACACCACGATGGACCCGGAAAAGCGCACCGTGCTTCGCGTGACGCTTGACGACGCCGTCGAAGCCTCCAACCTCTTCAACGAGTTGATGGGCGACGAGGTCGAGCCCCGGCGCGCCTTCATCGAACGCAACGCGCACTACGTGACCAACCTCGACGTCTGACCAGACTGAACCGGCACGATGAAGAGCGCCCCCCGCGGAATCCGCGGGGGGCGCTCGTTCTCATGGACCTCAGCAGCCGAACCGGCGGCTTAGGCCCGCAGGTAATCCGCTCGCCAGTCCTTGATCATGGCCTTGATCACCTTCTGATCGGTGAGCTTCTCATCGAGCACCCGTTTCGCCAGCGCCGGCAGTTCGGCGTCCGAGGCAAACCGGAGTGCCACCAACTGCTGTGGCGCAAAATCGTTGATCCGTGGCTGCATCTCGGCGGAGAGGAGAGACGCCATCCGGAGGCGCTCCTCCAAACGGATGACCCGGTCCTGCACGGTGACGGCAAAGGCCCGCATGTACCAGAACATGAAGAAGAGCACGAGCGCATAGGCCAATCCGAGAAGCGTGCCGAGGCTCGGCCGAACCGCCAGGTGGTAGATCTGGGCGCCAAGAATCACCAGAAGGAGAGCGGCAAGCACAAAGTGAAATCCCGGCACATAGCGAGCGTGGTTCGAGTAATTCTGTGATCGGTCGGCCATGGAGACCTCGTGTGAAGTGTGGACGAATGCCAGTTCAGGACGACAGTTCTTCGACCCCGTCGACGGTGACACGATGGGACACAAGCGGGCGAGACACCGGAAGGCTCCCTCCGATGACAATCGCCTCCGACAGTGCCGCCTCCCCCGCCTGGAGGCCGGCCTCGTCCTGGGCGTACACCGTGGCGAGCGGCTGTCCTGCCTCCACGTCGTCGCCGGGACGCACGGTAACGACAAACCCAACCGAAGGGTCCACCCTCTCCTCTACCCGGGTCCGGCCACCGCCCATTGCGTTGACGCCGAGCCCGATGGCCTTCGGATGCACCGCGGCGACCTTCCCAGCCGACGGAGCAGTATACACCGCCGAGTGGGCGGCCTGGGGGAGCGCGGCAGGGTCCTCCACGATGGCAGGATTGCCCCCCTGCGCTTCGATGATCTTGGCGAACTTCCGCAGGGCCGCCCCGTTGGTGATCGTGTCCTGCAGACGCCGCCGGGCAACGCCACCGTCTCGCTCAAGGCCCGCGGCCTTCAGCATCTCGACGCCCAGCGCCAGGGTGACCTCCATGAGGTCACTGGGCCCCTCGCCACTCAGCGCGAGGATGCATTCTTCCACTTCCAGCGCGTTGCCGCAGGCATTGCCGAGGGGACGGTCCATCGCCGTCACCAGGGCCACCGTCCGCACGCCGCTCGCCTCGCCAAGGTCGATCATGGTCCGCGCGAGGTCAATCGCATCGGCTTCATCGGGCAGGAACGCGCCGCTCCCGGCCTTCACGTCCAGAACAAGCGCATTGAGCCCTTCGGCGAGCTTCTTCGACATGATGCTGGCGGCGATGAGCGGCACCGATGGCACCGTACCGGTCACATCGCGGAGCGCGTAGAGTCGGCGGTCCACCGGGGCGATGTCCTGTGTCTGGCCGAAGAGTGCGCAGCCAAGCCGTCGTACCTGGGCCATGGCATCGGGCAGCGTCAATTGAGTCGAGAAGCCGGGAATCGACTCCAGCTTGTCGAGGGTCCCGCCGGTGTGCCCGAGCCCGCGACCCGACATCATCGGCACGGCGGCGCCACAGCAGGCGAGCATCGGAGCCAGGAGGAGTGAGGTCTTGTCCCCAACACCACCGGTGGAGTGTTTGTCCACCCGCGGGACCTCCCAGCCCTCAAACCGGAGCCGGTCCCCCGACGCCAGCATGGCTGCCGTGAGCTCCGTGAGTTCCGCGTTGGAGAGCCCGCGCCAGACGACGGCCATCAAGAGGGCCGACATCTGGTAGTCGGGGATCTCCTCCACGGCGTATGCGCGCACGATGGCAGCCCAGGTGCCCGGCGGGAGCTCGGCCCCGTCTCGCTTGCATTCAATGAGCGATGGAATCACCATTAAGGACATCCTCCCGAACCGCTGGACCCCCATGCCCGGAGCCGTCGTGCGCTTGCTGACTGCCGCCCTCAGCGCGGTACTGATCTCCAGCCCGGCCGCGGCCCAATCCGTCCCTGAGCTGGTGGCAACCGGCGTCACAGCGTCGGACGCCCGGAATCCCGTAGCGGCCCTGCGGGACTTTCAGGCGGCCATGGCCGTCGACTCGACCAGCTATGAGGCCAATTGGCGGGCCTCGATTGCCGTGGTGGACATCGGCAAGCAGACCCCCGACAGCATTCCCGACCCGGCCCGGGATTCGCTGTACCGATTGGCCGAAAGGTACGCCACTCGGGCGGTCGCGGCGAACCCTGCAGGAGCCGACGGCTGGTTCGCGCTCGCCAACGCGATCGGCCGCACCTCCCTCACCCTGGGCAAGAAGGAACGGGTCCAGCGGGCCGCGGAGATTCGGACCGCCGCACTCAAGGCCATCGAGATCAATCCCCAGCAGGACGGGGCCTTCCATGTCATGGGGCGCTGGAACGCCGAGATCATGCGGCTTTCAGGATTTCAGCGGTTCTTCGCCAAGAGCTTCCTCGGTGGGGCGGTCTTCAGCCAGGCCTCCTGGGACAATGCCGTCGCCTATATGTTGCGGGCCGTCGCGCTCCGGCCCGAATTCATCTATCATCACTATGATCTGGCTCTGATCTACCTCGACACCAAGCACTGGGCATCGGCCCGCGAACAGTTGGAACTCATTCCTTCGCTGCCGCTCATCGACGTGATGGATCCGGTCTGGAAGCAGGAGGCCGCCAGCCTCCTCCTCGCCATCGCGAACAAGAAATAACAGGACGGCCTCTCATGATTCAGTCCGCCGGTACCTCGCCCGAAGAGCTCGAGCGCCTCTCCGCCCGGGTGCAAACCCTTGAGCACGAGCGCCGCCACCTCCTGGCGGTGATCGAAATACTCGAGGAAATCGGCGGCTCGCTTCATTTCGCCGACATCGTGCAATCCATCGCCAAGAAACTCGGTGAGGCGTTTGGCCTCGATCGCTGCGCAATCTACCTGTCGGAGCGCGGTGGGCAGACGGTCCGCCTGGTGGCGAGCTTCGAAGACCCGAGCATCCGGAACTACGTGGTGGATCTGGAGCGCTACCCCGAGCTCAAGCGCGCCATCCACTCCGGGCAGACGGTCTTCATTCCCGACGCCGTCAACGACCCGACGCTGCGGCATGTCCGCGGTGCGCTGACCCACCGCCGGGTCAAGTCGATCACCGTGGTACCCATCACGTGGCGAGGCACCCCCATCGGCGCGATCTTCCTCCGTACCTTCCGCGACGGCCCCAGCTTTTCCGACGTGGACGTGAAGTTCTGCCAGGTGGTGGCAAGCCTCACCGCCAAGGCACTGCGCAACGCGCACCGCTTCGAGCGGTTGCAAGCCCGGCGGGGCGAAGAAGGGACCGGCCGCCAGGATGACCGGGAACGCGTCGCCCTGCTCGGCTTCATCCGGCGGCTGCTGGAAGCGTATGCCCAGAAGGAAGGGCCGTGGGAGGAAGGGCAGCTGGGCCGTGCCACCGCGGAGGAGCTTGACCGCCTCGTCGGCGTGGCCAGGACGGTGCTGGCGCAGGAGGCCGCCGGACGGTGAGTCCGGCGAAACGCGCGGCCGAACTGCGCCGCCTGATCGACCGCGCCAACATCGCCTACTACGTCCACGACGCACCCGACATCCCGGATGCCGAGTTCGACCGACTGTTCCGCGAACTGCAGTCCCTCGAGGCCGCCCATCCGGAGCTGACCACCCCCGACAGCCCGACGCAGCGCCTGGGCGCCGAGCCGGCCACGGCCCTGCGCAAGCACCCTCACCTCCGGCCGATGCTCTCCCTCGCCAACGCCTTCAACGACGAGGAACTACTCGCCTGGGAAGACAGGAATGCGCGGCTGAACAGCGACGCGCGGCATAGCGGATACACCACTGAAATCAAGATCGACGGCGCCGCGGTCAATTTGACCTATGCCGGCGGCACCTTCGTCACCGGCGCCACCCGCGGGAACGGTACTGTTGGCGAAGACGTCACGATCAATCTCCGCACGATCCCGGGGCTGCCGCTCGTCCTCCAGGGGTCGGGGCATCCACCGCTGATGGAGATCCGGGGGGAGGTGTACTTCTCCCGGGCTGCCTTTGATCGTCTGAACACCGACCGGGAGCAGGCCGGGGAGCCGCCGTTCGCCAACCCGCGCAACGCCGCCGCCGGAAGCCTGCGCCAGCTCGACGCTCGAATCACCCGGAGCCGCCGTCTTGGACTCTTTGCCTTTCACGTCGAGGCCATCGAAGGGGAGCTGAACGCGAGCTCCCAGTGGGAGGTGCTCGACCAACTGGCAGCGTGGGGACTGCCGGTGGCGCCGCATCGGGCGCGGCACCCCGACCTCGCCGCCGTCCAGAAGGCCGTGGCGACGTACGAGGGGATGATTCGCACGCTCCCGTTTGAGGCGGACGGTGTCGTCGTGAAGCTCGACTCGCTCGCGCTGCACGATGACCTGGGTACCGTGGGCGGCCGCGAACCGCGATGGGCCATCGCCCGGAAGTTTGCGCCGGAGGTCGCCGTGACGCGGCTCCTCGAGATCCGCGTGAACGTGGGCCGCACCGGCGCGCTCACGCCCTATGCCGTACTCGAGCCGGTGGAGGTCGGTGGTGTCACCGTCAGCAGCGCGACGCTCCACAACGAGGAGATCATCGCACAGAAGGACGTCCGCGTCGGCGACTGGGTGGAGATCGTCCGGGCGGTGGAGGTCATCCCGAAGGTCATGGGTCCGCTGCGCGACCGTCGGGACGGCACGGCGGTCGAGTTCGTGATGCCGGAAGAATGCCCCGTCTGCGGCACCGCGGTGGAGCGCCCGGCGGACGAGGTCATCCGGTACTGCCCGAACGTCGCCTGCCCCGGACGGGTACTCGAGGGAATCGTCCACTTCGCCTCGCGCGAGGCGATGGACATCCGTGGCTTGGGCTACGAACGCGTCCGACAACTGCTCGACGCCACGCTGATCGGCGATGTGGCCGATCTCTACGAACTGCAGGCGGAGCAGCTCATCGAACTCGAGCGGTTCGCCGAGCAGTCGGCGGTGCTCCTGATCAAGGGAATTGCCGACTCGAAAGCCCGCCCGCTGTCCACCCTGCTCTTCGGGTTGGGCATCCACCACGTCGGCAAGACCGTTGCCGTGCTGCTGGCTCGGCGCTTCCGAACGATGGCGGCGCTTCAGGAGGCCGGAGTCGAGGTCATCAACGCCGTGCCTGGGGTCGGGCCGATCATCGCTGAAGCGGTCCATCGCTTCTTCCGCACACCCGGCAATGGGCGCCTGGTGGAGCGCCTCGTGGCGCTGGGGCTCGGTATGACAGAGCCGGATGCACCGGAAGCTGATGGCCCATTCGCGGGGATGAAGGTCGTCCTGACCGGCACGCTGCCCACCCTCTCGCGGGGCGAGGCGACCGACCTTGTGCAGCGGGCCGGCGGCTATGTGTCAGGATCCGTGAGCAAGAAGACGTCGCTGGTGATCGCCGGAAGCGACGCCGGCAGCAAACTCGAGAAGGCCACTTCCCTTGGCATCCCGGTCATCGACGAGGACGAGCTCTTGCGCCGCGTCGCCCCGCGCCCGTAATCTTCCGGCGAGGAGAAACCCATGACGAGCCCAGCCCCGTTTTCCCAGTACCAGTGCCTCGGCCTCGGTCGGCGCGCCCTGCATCAGCTCCGAGCCAGCCTCGACCGCGATCGCGGGGTCCAGACGGCGGCGCTCCTCCAGGAGGCCGGCGTCGCGGGCGGCGAGGGGCTCTTCAGTGCGTTCAGCGCATGGCTCCAGACGGCGTACGGCGTGGTCCAGCCAGGCGACCTCGATGCCGCCTACCTGCCGGAGGCGCTGCGCGGGTTCTTCGGTGACTATGGCTGGGGAACACTAACGGTGAGTGAGCTCGCGCCTGCCGTCATGGCCCTCGATAGTGAGGACTGGGCCGAGGCGGCTCCGGATCAAGGGAGCTCATACCCGGC
This sequence comes from Gemmatimonadales bacterium, assembly GCA_004525055.1. GTDB lineage: Bacteria > Gemmatimonadota > Gemmatimonadetes > Gemmatimonadales > GWC2-71-9 > SPDF01. The sequence continues at coordinate 7,097 of SPDF01000015.1, forward strand.
CTGCCACCTGACCAGCGGGATGCTGGCCGACTTCCTCGGCCGGATGGCCGAGAGCCAGGTTGCGGTAATGGAAGTCGAGTGCCGCACCCGTGGAGACGACAAGTGCCGGTTCCTCGTCGGCGCGCCGGACTCCCTCTCTGTGCTCTATGACCGTATGTCCAGGGGGCTCACGTACGTCGAGGCGCTCGGGCCAGTGCCGAGCGCCTCGTAGGCGAGATTGCTTCGTCGACCCCGTGGGGGCCTCCTCGCAATGACAGAAGAAGAAGCTAGGGCAGCTGCTTAAGCGTCACGTCACCCGACGCGGTATCGATCGCGATCCTTCCCTCCCCGTTCCCGATCGTCCCCACCAACCCATCGCGGCCCTTTCGGGTCACTTGGACCGGGAACTCGGTCGTGATATCGCCACTGTTGGTCTCGATCTCGACCGTGGCCCCCAGCGATTTCGGGGCCGAGATCTCGACGTCCCCCGATCCGGTATCCACTGACAAGTCATTGATATCGCCGGTCAGGCTGAGGCGAATGTCGCCGCTACCGGTGTCGATTTCGACGTCGCGCGCCCCCGCCGCCGTCACGATCACATCACCCGAACCAGTATCCACGGATAGTTCATCCGCAGTGACGCCGTCGATCCGCACGTCGCCGGAGCCGGTATCCAGGGACAGATCGCCCGTCTTGATCTTGCTGAGGACGATGTCGCCCGACCCGGTATCAACGGAGAGCTCGCCATTGTGACCCGCGAGCGTCACATCACCCGAACCGGTATCGATCGAGAGCGACCCGGCCGTACCGGTGCCGGAGACGTCGGCACTGGCCGTTTCCACCTCGATCGACCCGTTCACGTTGGCCAGCGTTACCTTGCCGACCCCGAGATTGAGATCGATGCGCGTCCCCTGTGGGAGCATCAGGCGAATATCAGCCCACGCGTTGAGGCCACCACCGCTGGAGGTGATCTTCACCTTCCGCCCTCCGTCGTGGTTGCGTCCAAAGTCGTTGAACGTCCCGTCGTCCCGGACATGCATGCCGGTCTCGGAGTTACTGCCCATCGCGGGATAGCTGAACTGGTTACCGGGATAGATGACGCTCAACCGCCCGTTGGCGTTCTGGACGGTCAGCTTGGCGCCGTCCTTCCCGGAGCGGGTGATCTCCGCCACGGCGGTATTGCCCGTGGAGGACTCCACCTGGAGTGTCCCGATGAGGTTGTAGAGCTCCAGATTGGATCCAGAGAGTTCGAATCGCTCCGCCTGCTGGGCGTGCAGCGGCACGAGCGGAGCCGTCACGAGCACGAGCAAGGCGGCGAGGAGGCGGATGGGATGTGTCATGGTGCGGGCTCCTGAGGGAAGGTATCAGGAGATTGGACGGGGGATCGGCCGAAAAGGTTGCAACCGCATGTGGGGTTGCGTCTGTCATTGCGAGGTCACACAGTGGCCGAAGCAGTCTCGATCGGGATTGCCGCGTCGGCCCCTTCGGGGCCTCCTCGCAATGACACACACCGTCCTCTACCTCGGCGCCACCGAGACCCCTTCGAGGAGGATCGGGGGCATGGCCAGGCTCCCCCGCCATTCAACCTCGCGGCCGAGTCCGGCGATGCGGCTCAGCAGCTCGTAGGCGTTCCCGGCCACGGCGGCATCCTTGACCCGGCCCACAACCTCGCCGCCGCTGACTCGATAGGCGAGGGCCACCGGGTGCGAGAACGCCCCCCCGATGACGTTGCCTTGCCCTACCCCAATCAACTCGTCCACGATCAGTCCGTCATGTACCTTGGCCACGAGCTCGTCCCAGGTCAGGTCACCGGGCGAGAGGACCAGATTGGAATAGGCCGCCTGCGGCTTGCCAAAGGTGGTCCTCCGGGCGTGCCCTGTGGCCGGGACACCGGCGCGGGCCGCCGTCTCCAAATCGTAGATGAACCCGGCGATCACGCCGTCCTTGACCAGCGGGAGGCGCCGCCCGACGACCCCTTCATCATCGATGGCACGAGAGCCGGGTGCTCCTGCGACCCACGGATCATCGACCAGCGAGAGGCTCGAGTCAAAGGCGCGCTCCCCTATGCGGCCTCCGAGGGGGGAGACGCCCTGGAGCACTGCCTTCCCCTGGCACGCCTGCCGAATCGGGAGAAAGAGCGCGGCGGAACCGGCCGGCGTAAACAGCACCGGCAACTCCCCGCGCGGCGGTGGCGCGGCCTGCTCCGCCCAGTGCACCCGCCGTCCGATGGACTCCGCGAGGCTCGCCACGACCGGCTCAGCGGGAAGATCGGCGGCGGCGTAGAAATCACCGACCATCAGAATATCGTCGCCCGACACACGGGTCACTTCAGCGGCGAGCGACACAGCCGTCACGTCGTAGGTGGCTTCGACACCCCGACTGTTCGCCACCCGCACCGACCCAGCGCTCCGCTCCACCGTCACGTTCACCTGCCAGCCATCATGCGACAGGCGCTCGACGAGGGATTGCCCCAGCGCCGAGAGGTCCGACACCGAGGCGGCCGCCGCGGCCGGGGAGTAGGTGCGCACCGACGGCAATGGCGCGGGAGCCGGGAGGAGGAGGTCCACGGGATCGGCGATGGCGGCCGACGCCAGGGCCGCCTCCACCACGCCCGACGGCTCGGCGGCGGTGGAGCCGGCGACGCCGATTCGGTTGCCCGACAAGACCCGCAGGTTCACGCCCTGCTCCTGTGACCACGACGTGCTCTTGAGCCGGCCCGCCTCGAAGAGGAGGGTGACCGTCTCATCGGTCTTGAGGGTGGCGTCCGCCGCCTCGGCACGCCGGCCCGCCTGTTCGAGGAGGCGCGATATCATCTGACGCTTCCACCCACGAGCGCCTCGCTGATCCGGATATGCGGCGCGCCCTCGGTCACGGGGAGGGGTGCCTGCCCCCCCTTGCCACAGCCGCCACCAAGCTCGTTCCACTGGAAATCGCCAGCGATGCGGTCGATCCGGTCCATCGTCTGGAAGAGGTTCCCCGCGACGACCACATTCTTCACGAGTTCGGCCATCTGACCGTCGCGAATCATGTAGCCGTGCCCGGCCGTGAAGGAGAAGTCCTCGAGAAAGGTCTGGCCTCCCTGGGCATCACAGGCATAGATGCCGAGCTTGATGTCCTTGAAGAGGTCGTCGCGCGTGCCGCTGCCATTGGCGACGTAGGTGTTGGTCATGCGTACGATCGGCGGGTGACGGAAGGAGAGGGCCCGCGCGTTGCCGGTCGGGATCTCTCCCATGTGCGCGGCGGTCTCCCGGGAATGCAGGCGGCCGACGAGGACCCCATTCTGGATGAGCACCGTGTTCCGGGTCGGCGTTCCTTCATCGTCGTAGGGGAGGGTGCCACGGAGGGCGGCGGCACTTCCATCGTCGCCCACGGTCAACTCTGGTCCGCCGAAGCGTCGGCCGAGCGTCATCATGTCCCGGGCCTGCGGGTTCTCATAGACGAAATCGGCTTCGCTCAGGTGACCGAAGGCCTCGTGCACGAAGACCCCGGCCAGCTTCTGGTCGAGCACCACGGGATAGGTGCCGCCCCGCACCCGAGGGGCGCCAAGGAGAGCCACCGCGCGGTCCGCGGCGGAGAGAAACTGCTCCTCCCGGTGCTGCACGGCGTTCCAGCCGGACCGGCGCCCCAGGGACTCGAGCGCCCGTTCGATCGTGCCCTGGTCGCGTGCCACCGCGACGGCCGAGAGCGTCACCTCCGGTCGAACCTCCGAGAGCATGGTGCCGTCGGAATTGGTGTACCAGTACTCGACCACCTCGTCGCGATAGCCAGCCTGGGTATCGACGATCCGACGATCCCGTCCGAGCATCATCGCATTGAGCGATTCGAGGTGCCGCTTTTTCACGTCCAGGGGGATCCCACGGACGTCTTCCCCGAGTGGGAGGACCACGTCGTCCTCGCGGGCCGGCACGTCGGCCAAACGAATCGGGGTATCGAGCCGCACCGCGAGCGAGAGTTCGTGGGCGCGCGCCACCATGGCGGAGAGATGGTCGAGGGAGGTGAAGCTGGCCATGCCCCAGCCGTAGCCGCGATTGAGGCAGCGGACGAACCCGCCCTCGTCGGTGGAGACCGTGGCGCCTTCCAGACGGGGGCCGCGGAAGGTCACCGCCGAAGTCACACTGCGCTCGAGACGGATTTCGGTGAAGTCAGCCCGGGAGGACTGGATGGCATCGCGAAGCCGGTTCTTCACGGACGTCTGGCAGCGTACTCGGGATGGGGAACCAGCTCACCGTCAACCACAATTTCGCGATCCCATGGGAGTATGATGAACTTGTCGGTTTCGAAGGCGTGGTAGTCGGGGACGTAGGGCCCGGTCTTGAAGGAGACGGCCGTCCGAACTTCTGCGGGCTGCAGGAGGCGGACCTCGCTCAACGCCACCTTCATGGTGCTACCGGACTCACAGGTCTCGTCCACCACCAGCACGCGGCGGCCACGGATCGTGGCCGGCGGGCCGGCCACCAGCACCGGGGCCTTGCGGGCGCTCCGCCGGGAGACCACCATCGAGGAGAACTCCCGTTGCAGGATGGAGGCGATGACGACGCCGGGCATAACCCCGGCCTTGGCGATGCCCAGCACGACCTCTGGATCGTACTCTCTGGCCACTTTCAGGGCGAGCGCGCGACAGACCTCCCCGAAGAAGGCCCAGTCGATTTCCATCACGTCGCGTGTATCAGGAATCCGTGCTTTGGGCATACTCCAAGCTACCCCGTCTTCCCGGGCCGAGCAACCACATTGCGACCCCCAGAAATCTGGGCTATGTTACGAGGACACCACGACTTGAGTCCCTTCTCCCCCCGCGTCAAGGATCCGTCGACCGCATGAGCTTCTGGCGTCGGTTGCTCGGCAAGGGCAAGTCCTCCACGCTGCGACCGCAGCGCCTCGATTACCTGAACGAGGCGCTCGCGCTCGAACGGCAGGGGGATTTTCAAGCGGCACTCACCTCCTATCGGCTGGCCCTGCGCGACAACGCGCAGGACACCCGGATCCTCCAGAATATGGCCATCGCATTCACCAAGACGGGCCAGCCAGACGAGGCGGTCCGCCATTATCGGCGCGCCATCGAGCTGGATCCCGGCCTGGTCGGCGCGCATTACGGCGTGGCCTTCCTGCTCCTCAAGCGGGGGGACGCAGGTCAGGCCGCGGAGCACCTTCGCGCGTTCCTGGCCCGCCCGCCCAAGGGGCCAGACGCCGAGCGTTGGATCAAGCATGCCGAGGGAGCGCTGGAAGAGGCGGAGAGGGCCGCGGAGGGGGGCGCGGGATGAAGCTGCGTGCAGCGATCTTGGGGATGCTGGCGCTGGCGGCCTGCAGCGATCTGAGTTCTGGCGACGATACGGTCATCGCGCTGCAGGTCACCTCCCCGCCGGGCGCCACGGTTGAAGTGGGTGACACGGTGACCTATACGGTCATTGCGCTCAACCGGAACGGCGAGGTCATTGCGGCAACCATCGTATGGTCCACACCCGACACCGCCACCATCGCCGTGGAAAGCGCGAGCGGAGTTGTGCTCGGCAAATTGCCTGGGCAAGGACGGGTGCAGGCGTCGACGGAGGGACTCGTGTCGCCATTGAACATCCTCACCGTCGTGGCCTCCCCTGACACGCTCATCCTCGTCCTCCCAGATACGGTGGTGGTGGATACCCTGCTGGCCACCACTACTCCGCCGTTGGTGGCCCGTCTCGAGGCGTTCAATCCTCCTGGCCCGGTTGCCGGTCGGCAGATTATCTACGAAGTGATTGAGCCTGTGCTTTCCATCGCCGACACCGCCAGCTGGACCGTCCGGTTTGCCAGCGGCGGGCTCGCGGATACCGCGACCACGGCGAGCAGTGGCGAGCCAGTGAATCCGGTGTCGCTGGGGCGGATTCCCGGCGTCACCCCACCCGACAGCGCCATCGTCGAGATTCGCGCGACGCGATACAAGGACAACCAGCCGGTCCCCGGTTCGGGGCAGCGCTGGATTATTCGGTTCGGCTTGTAGCCTCGACCCTCCGGAGGTCTCGTGAACACCGTGCCTCGCACCCTCACCGAACTCTTCTTTGGGGCCATGGATCGTTCGGCCTCGCGCCCTGTCGCGCTGCGCGTCAAGCGGGACGGCACCTGGACCGGCCTGAGCTTTGCCGACATGCTCTCCCAGGTTGCACGCCTTCAGTGTCGGCCTCCTGGAACTCGGTGTCCGCCCGGGCGACCGCCTGGCGATCCTCTCCGAGAATCGACCCGAGTGGGCCATCACCGACTTTGCCTGTCTCGCCGCCCGCTGCGCCGACGTCCCCGTCTATCCGACCCTGCCGGCCCACCAGATCGAGTACATCCTTCGGGACTCCGGCGCGGTCGCGGTCTGCTGCTCGTCGGGCGACCAGCTGAGCAAGATTCTCGACATTCGCGGCAACCTGCCGGGGCTGAAGCACATCATCGTGTTCGACGGCGAGGCCGCGACCGGTGGCGCGCTCACCTACGAGTCCGTGGTCGCCAAGGGCCGCGACGCGCTGGGCAAGTACCCGACGTGGCGTGCCGACGCCCTTGCCGCCACACCGGACGATCTGGCCACCCTCATCTACACCTCCGGCACCACCGGCGACCCCAAGGGAGTAATGCTCACCCACGGGAACATCACGTCTGACGTGGTGATGACCCTCCAGGTGCTCGACATCGATTCCACCGATGAGTGCCTGTCATTCCTGCCGCTCTCGCACATCTTCGAGCGGATGGCCGGTCACTACTGCATGGTACACATGGGCGCCGTCATCAACTACGCCACCAGCATCGAGAGCGTCCCGATCGAGATGGGCGAACTCCGCCCGACACTGGTCATCTCGGTGCCACGGCTCTATGAGAAGATCTACGCTCGCGTCCAGGAGAACGCGATGGCGGGCTCACCGCTCAAGCAGAAGATCTTCCTCTGGGCCAAACGGACCGGCGAGGCGTGGGCCGAGCTGCACATCGAGGGCAAGCCGATCCCGGCCGGGCTCGGCCTGAAATACCGGGTGGCCCACAAGCTCGTCTTCTCCAAGCTGGTGGCGCGGGTCGGCGGCCGGCTGCGGATGTTCGCATCAGGCGGCGCGCCACTGTCCGCTGACATCGCGCGGTTCTTCTATTCCGCCGGGCTGCCGATCATGGAGGGATATGGCCTCACCGAAACCTCCCCCGTCATCACCGTGAACGGATTCGGGCGCTCGCGCTTCGGCTCCGTCGGCAAGGTGGTGCCTGGCGTGGAGATAAAGATCGCCCCGGACGGCGAGATCCTGACCCGCGGCCCGAATGTCATGAAGGGGTACTACAACAAGCCGGAGGCCACGGCTGAGGTGCTCAGCGCCGATGGCTGGTTCAGCACCGGCGACATCGGCGAAATCGACGCCGATGGCTACTTGCGGATTACCGACCGGAAAAAGGACATCATCGTCACCGCCGGCGGCAAGAACATCGCGCCACAGCCGATCGAGAGCCTCGTCAAGACCAACCCGATTGTGCTGAACGCGGTGATGATCGGTGACAGGCAAAAGTTTCCCATCATGCTCGTCGTCCCGAACATGGAGGTAGTGCGGAAGTGGGCGGAGGCGGAGGGGATGGCGGGGCGCACGGATCAGGCGCTGCTCAGCGATATCGTGGTGCACAACATGCTGACCGGCGAAATCAAGAAGACCCTGCGCGAACTCGCGCAGTACGAAATGCCGAAGAAGTTCCTCATCCTCGATCAGGACTTCTCCATCGAGTCCGGCGAACTGACCCCGACGTTGAAGGTGAAGCGGCGGGTCGTGGAGAAGATCCACAAGGCGCGGATCGAGGAACTGTACGCGGCCGGTGGCGTGGAGACCGTCTACTAGACGCGCCGCGTCCGCGCCACCCAGACCCCGTCCGCGCTGGCGAGCACTTCGAGCTCAGGCACGGACGGGGTCTCGCTTTCGCCGACGACCCGCAGCCCCGGCAGGAGGCACCGCACCGCCTCGACGAGCCAGGCGGTGTCCGACGCGAACCCTGGGCCGAGCACCACACCGCGCAGGTGTCGGCTCTTCACGGGGATGCCCGCCGCCTGTGCCAGGCTCACGGCACGTCCGGTCGACACCCCCGGCGGCGGATTGATCGCCAGCACGTGGACCCCCTCCGCCTCCGCCGCAAACTCCTCCCATCTCGCCCCTGC
>SPDF01000288.1 GCA_004525055.1 Gemmatimonadales bacterium
CAGCCGGAAGATTTGGCCGGGGCGGTGGGCTACCTATTCCAGCATCCGGAGGCTCAGCTCTTTGCGCGCACGGTGCGCGCCGAAGTCGCATTCGGCCCGGAGCGCCTCGGCTGGTCTGCCGAAAAGATCCGAGTGGCTGTCGATGGTGTCGTTGACGAGCTGGGGCTGTCCACGCTGGCAGAGCACCACCCCTACGACCTCCCCCAGCCGACCCGGCGATTGGTGGCGTTTGCGGCCGCACTGGTCGCCAGTCCGCTGTTGCTGATTCTCGACGAACCGACCGCGGGTCTCGATCGCGCCTCGAGGGCCCGGGTGGCCGACATCGTGGCTGCGCGGCGAGCCGCCGGCACCGCCGTCCTGGCAGTAACGCACGATCTTGGTTTTGCCGCTGCCGTGCTCGACCGGGCTATCGTGCTCGAGGGGAAGCGGGTGGCCATGGAACTCCCCCTTCCGGAGCTGCTCGGAAAGCATCCCGACTTTCCCGCCCCGCCGCTACTGGAGTTGGTGCGACGGCTCGGGCTGGATGGAGTGCGGCCAGCCGCCGCCGCGCTGGCGCTACTCTTGACTTCTCACCCCAAGACCGGGACGCTTGAGGCATGACAGCACCCTCATCGATCGTGGCCGCGTTGGCGCGGATGCTCGACCTGCTCCAGGACGACCCGAACGATCGCGACCAGCTCAAGGCCGGCTTCCGTGATCTCTACGCCGTGCTGGAGCCGGACGGGGCGGCGGTGTCCACTGACGTGAAAGGGCTGATCGTCGGCGGCACCGCCCTCCCCCATGGACTGCCCGGCGGGGACGAGGTGAGGATCCGGTTTCACACACATGGCATCGGGAGTATCCGGGTACCGGCCGGCGTCAGGCCGGCGGATCTTCTTGCCGTGGTGCGATTGCTGGCCAGCGAACCGGTCGGGGAAGCCACGGTGGAGTCATTCGTTCAGCGGCTTCCGGTCGAGGCGGCGCTGGCGATCCAGATCGACGGGCCACGCCAGCTTCCGAAATCGAGCGATACGCGGACCCTCGACAATCTGAGTGCGCCGATCGGCGGCACCTCAGCCGCGCCGCCTCCCCCGCCTTCGGCGGATCTGCTTGCATCGTCAGGGGATCCGGGTGTTCGGGCCCGGCGCGACCAGCCCGGGTATGACCCGCTTCGTGACCTCGAGTTCAAGGCAGACCTCGCGTATCGCCGGGAGGAGTGGGACGAGCTTCTGGGTCATGCGACAGAACTGCTTCGCCTTGAGGCCGAGGAGGGGGACGAGAATCGGCGGCGACGCTATACTGTGACGCTGCGGCGGGTCCTGCCGAAGTCCGCGCTTCAGCACATCGCCCGCGCCGCACTCTCGGAAGGCCGGCGGGTCGAAGCCACCGCCATTCTGAAACGGATGGATGCGGATGCGGTCGAGGCACTCCTCGAACTGTTGACCGCCGCGCCGACGCTCTCGGAGCGCCGCGGATACTTCTCGGTCCTCACCAAGATGGAGACCGGGACGGACCGCATCGTCCACCGACTTCACCATCCGGACTGGTTCGTGGTGCGCAACGTGGCCGAACTTTGCGGGGAGTTGAAGTTGGTGAGCGCCGCGCGGCCCCTCGCCGAACAGGCGCGTCATCGCGACGAGCGGGTGCGGCGGGCGGTCGCGGGCGCGCTCGGCAAGATCAGGTCAACGGAAGCCCTCGAGGCGCTTCGGCAGCTCCTGAATGATGTGGAACCGATGGTTCGGTTGCAGGTGGCTCAGGGGATCGACGGTGCCTGGGGGCGAGGCCTGGTGATGTCGATCGCGGTCCGGCTGCCTGAGGAAGGCCACGCCGACGTGCTGCGCGAGATGCACCTGGCACTCGGTCGGGTGGGGACGGCCGACGCGGTGAAGGTGCTGCAATCCGCCGCGGCACCGGCCAAGGGACTATTGGCAAGAAAATCCGCAGCCGTGCGACTGGCCGCGGTCGAGGGATTGGCGCTTGCTGGCGGCGCGGCGGCGGCCGGCACACTGCAGGACTTGCTGAGCGATGCGGACGAGGCGGTCCGGCACGCCGCACAGCGAGGGCTGTCCGGCGGCTGACCACGCGCACGCCTACCGCGGCGCGAACTCGGTGCCGGGTTTGACCGAGCGGGCGAAGGCCGCCAGCAACCGGGCGGCACGGTCGACATCTTCGAGTTGTACGAGTTCGTTCGGGCTGTGCATATAGCGCAGCGGCACGCTGACCACTCCGGTTGCCACGCCGCGGCCGGCGGTGAAAATGTGGTCGGCGTCGGTGCTGGTCCCCCGAGGGGCGGCCTCGACCGAGTACGGTATCTTTTCTTTTTCCGCCACGGCCACCAGCTGGTCGAAGACGGCGACATTGACCGCGCTGCCGCGGCTCAGGACCGGCCCCGCGCCGAGTCTGTAATCGCCATGTCGCCGCTTTTCGATTCCCGGATAATCAGTGGCGTGCGTCACGTCCACCACGATGGCCACCTGCGCGTCGAGTTCCGCGGCGCTGGTGCGCGCCCCGCCGCCCGTATACCCGATCTCCTCCTGCGTCGTGCCAACCGCCGTGACCTGCGCGGCCAGGCGCTTGCCGACCAGCAATCGCAGCGCTTCAAGTACCACGTAGGCACCGATGCGATTGTCGAGTGAGCGGCTCGAGAGGCGACCATTCGGCAGCTTCAACACATTCGACGTCAGTACCCCCGGGTCCCCCACCTTCACGCGAGTCAGCGCCTGCTTCCTGTTCTTCGCGCCGATATCAACCCAGAGATCCTCGACCTTGGAGACCTTGTCTCGGTCGTCCTTCTCCATCAGGTGAATGGCCTTCTTGCCAATGACGCCTTCCACCGGACCGGCGTGCCCCAGGATGGTGACCCGCTGACCCACGAAGACCTGTGTATCCCACCCACCGATGCCAGCGAAGGAGAGAAAACCGTCGTCATCCACATGCACGACCATCAATCCAATCTCGTCGAGGTGGCCGGCGAACATGATCCGCGGCGAGCCAGCGCCGTTGACGGTGGCGTAGCTGTTCCCGTGTACGTCGCTGCGGACGTCGTCGGCAAAGGCGGTGGCCTCGCCCCGCCAGAGCCGGGCGGGGGCGGCCTCGAAGCCGGAG
>SPDF01000004.1 GCA_004525055.1 Gemmatimonadales bacterium
CCTCCTCGAGTCCGTACCGCCGGATCTTGTGCAGGAGCGTGGACCGGGAAATGCCGAGCAGGATCGCCGCCTGGCGCTTGTTCCCTCTCGTGTGGCTGAGGGCCAGCGCGATGTGTCGACGCTCGGCGTCCGCCAGCGAGTCGGGAGGCACCGGGATGGCTGGGGTCAGTGAACGGCGGAGGGCGGCGAGGTCAAGGCCTGGCAGGGAGAGGTCGAGGACGAGGCCCCCCAATCCCGGCACTCCCAAGGCTTCCGCGGCCGCTTCGCCACCGAGCGCGGGGACAACCTGATGGTCCGCGCTTCCCAGCGCGGCGGCGAGCCGTTGCACACGGTTGGGGTCTGTCGTCACGAGCAAGAGGGGTTGGGTGTCCATGAGGGGAGAAGGTATCCGTCCGACGGTCCGGGGCAAGGATCTGCCCGCGCACCGGATATGTCACACGCCGCTGCCATCGTTCGCGTACCGATTGGGCGAAGGCTGTTAGCTTTGCTCCGTTCCCTTCTCCCGGACCGAATGGCACCGATGAGCCACCCCACCGATCTGCCTCGCCTCTCCCCCGGTCAGCGCGTCCAGGATCCGCTGCTGATCCTGGGGGTGGATCGCCGTGGAGGCGACACTCCGCACACCGTCCTCACGCTTGGAAACGCCACGGGAACGCTCACCAGCGCGCCGTTCTGGCCGGAAGATCAACCGAAGATTGCCGGGCTGGCGGCAGGAGACGTCGTGCAGGTCATCGGCGAGGTCGCGCTGTACCGAGGGCAACGGCAACTGAAGGTCACGTCGCTCCGCCCCCTCCCGAAGGGAGCGGTGGAGTTGAGCCGGTTGGTGCCTTCCATCGGTGACCCGGCGCCCTACTGGAAGACGCTCGACGGCTGGCGAGCCGAGATCGTCCGGCCGCGGCTGGCCGCCACGCTCGACCTCTTCTACACCGACGACGATTTTCGCCTGCGATTCGAGGCCTGCCCCGCCAGCCTCGGCGGGCATCATGCGCTGCTGGGTGGACTCCTCAAGCACACCGTGGAGGTGGCGAGCATCGCCCGTGCTATCGCGCGGGTCTGCCGGGCGGAGTGGGACCTCGTCCTGGCTGGGGTGCTGCTGCACGACATCGGCAAGCTGGAATCGTACCGCTGGGACGGTGGGCTCTTCGCGATGACCGAGGCTGGTACCCTGCACGGCCACGTTGTGCTGGGAGCGTTGATGCTCGATCGGGCCGTGCGTGCCGCGCAACCGACGCCGTGCACCGGGCAGGAGCTCGGTATCCTGCAGCACCTGGTGTTGTCGCACCACGGCCGGCTCGAATTCGGGGCCGCCGTGGCGCCGATGACGCTCGAGGCCGAGGTCCTGCACTACGCCGACAATGCGAGCGCCAAGACGGCGAGCATGGCCGACGCACTGGCCGATCCCGGACATTTCGACGGAGAGAGCCTGGTGAGCGCCCGGACCCTCTGGCAACTCGACCGGCGGCGAGCCTACCGCGGCCGGAGCGACTGGGGGGGCTGAGGGACGGGAGCAGAACGCAGAAACGGCCGCCCGGTTCTTCACCGGGCGGCCATTTCTCACAATGACCCGTCGGGGCCAGGCCCCTTCGGTCGTGGCCCCGGCCAGAACAGAGTCCGGCCGAGGTCGTCGTTGCGAGCGCTGCGAGTCAGGTCGGGTCGCGGACCGTCCCTTCGCACGGCACCCCGAGGCGCCAGATCGGGGTGGGCAGAGCGCGCGACTGGCTCCACCCGTTCGGCCGGCCTTGGTCCAGGATCGCCGGAAACCGCACCATTACGGCGGCAGCCTCCTCCCCTGCTCCTCCGGTCCGAACTCACCTGGATCGCCTGCGAGGCGCCGCGGAGGCGCACATCCCAGACAGTCCAGATGCTCCCCCAAGCTACGCCCCGGCGAATATCCCGCAAGTGCCTGTATTTATTCGGGTTACGCTGTTTTATGTGGAGTGTTTGTGGAGTGTTAAAGCGTGGCTGGACAGCCCTGTAACGGGCTTATCCACTCCGTGTGGAAATGTGTATCCACACGTCCACACGGCCTGGAGCACCTTCCCAAGACTGGACGGCGGTGCCTCAGGATGACGAAATGCCCCTCGGCGGGAGTTTGACGCTGATGTACCGCAGGTAGATCCCTGCGGTGCGGTTGAACATGTCGACCTTGTCCTGGAGGACCTTCATCTGATACGGCGCGTTCTCACGAAAGGAGACCTGGCTGGTGTCTGCGGCCAGAGTCTTCCACCGTTGCTGACAATCGGTGAGCTCGCCGGCGAAGGAGGTCATCTGCGTGAGGAGATCGGACTGGGCCTTCTGCTGTGACTGCAGGGGCCAGTCGCCCTGCTGCGTGACCGCGCGCGCATTGGCGAGCGGCGCCTCGGTACGAGCGCAGGCGGAACCGACTCCCCGGGCGCGCGCCTGCATCCAGGCCAATGAACTCGACGGGCTCATGTCGCTCATCAGCTTGGCGCCGGCAGCACTGATTGACGAGGTGGAGTCACGCAGGACGAGAAACGCCTGTTGCTGGGGGGCGTGGACGGCGTCGAGCGCCGTATCAGGCGAGGTGAAATACTCCCGCCCGTTCTGCGCATGCGCGGAACCCGCGATCGCGATCATCAGGATCGCGCACCAGGCGCTGCGGCTCACGAGTCGAGCCCCACTTCGATGTATCGACAGACGATATCGCCCTCGGGATAGGCGAAGAGGCAGCCTCCCGCCGAAGCGGCGAACCACCCAGCCATGAGGGGACGGGGCGCGTCGAGTTCCTGCAGGATGGGGCCGAGCCACCGGCGGAGATGCCGTAACTCGGGGGCCCGCCGTCCGAGCAGCGCCATCAGCGCGCCGACGCCCGAGGTGGCCCGGAGGAAGTGCGCGAGTGCGTGGGCCCGCTCGTTGAACTCGACCGCCTTGACGCCCGGTTCGTCGTAGAGCACGGCCCCTTCGAAGACGTCCATCGGGGGCGCATCGAGCCGTGGGCCGAGGTACACAAACTGCCGCCCCCGGTCCGACTTGCGCTCCACGACGGCGGCGGCGGTTTCGCTGGTCAGGCGCCCGGCGTGCAGGAGGTCGTCATCCCGGAGGATGCCGACCACCCGCGTCCACTCCAGGGCGGCGAGGGCGGTCTCCATCGGGCAACCGGCCTGGTCGTCGATGGCGATGAAGCGCGGCGCTTCCCCGGCCCGGAGCATGAAATGCGAGAGGCCTTCGGCGCGGTCGTTGAAGCTCCGCACCACGAGATTCTGGGTGGTAGTCATAGACGGGGAAAGATAGAGGCATGTCCCCGTTGCGGCCACCGGGGCCCTCCCCTAGGGGGTCAGCTCGTTCTTTGGCTCCACTTTGACGACCCATAGCCCCGAGAAGACGTCCGGCACATAGATTCGGCCGTCGCGGTAGACAGCACCCCAGGCCATCGCCGCATTGGGGAAGTTCCCCTTGGCGTCGCCGGTATAGACGTGGGCGATTTCCCGGTCCTGGGCCAACAGGTCGCCGCGCAATTCTCCGCTGATGTCAAGCACACGCAACCCACCCTGGTAGTCCCCGAGGTAGAGCGTGTCGCCCGCGACCCAGACGTTGTGGGTGCCGCCGTCCTTCGGCTCGTACCAGGCGACCTCGCGTGGACGGGTGATGTCGGAGACGTCGAGGACGTGCAACTGGCCATACGCCCGGCCGAGGCCGAGGAGGCTGGGGCCGGCGGTGACCTGCGGCTTGGCGGCGAAGACCTCGTCACCCACGAAGACATAGCGGCCGCTCCGCCAGGCGGTGTGGGTGCCGCGGATAAAGCCGGGACCGCCGATGGCCGCCACATCGCGGTAGAGCGATTCAAGATCGTACTTGTACTGGGACACCAGCTGCGGGTTCGCGGGGCTTCCGCCGCGCATCCCATTGCCGACATCGAGAATCACGAGCCCGTCGTTCCAGTAACTCAGGTAGGCGAGCCCGTCCTGCACGTCGATGTCGTGCAGCATCCGCCCGGCACCGGTGCCGGGCGTCTCCCACCGTGCCACCTGCTTCGGCGCCATCGGGTCCCGGATATCGATGACCCGCATCGACCCCGTGGCATCGTCGGTCAGGTAGACATACCCGCGGTAGATGAACGTGCTGTGCACACCACCGGTGACGGTCTCGGTGAACTCCGAAATCGCCTTCGGATGGGCGGGGTCCTCGAACGAGAGGATGACGATGCCGTTTTTCCGGCTGGATGCGCCCTCGCGGGTCATCACCCCGTACCGACCATCCTCGGTCGTCATGATGTCGTTGATCGCCCGGGCGTCCACCATCACCGAATCGGTGATGACCGGTGCAGCGGGATCGGAGAGGTCGATGGCGTAGACCCGGTCTCCCAGCGTGGAGAGGTACCCGTGCTTGCCATCGGGATGGAGCCAGAACTCCATCGAGGCGAACCCCTTCACCGGCAGCCGCCCGACCAGCGTGGTGGGGCGGACGACGTCGCGCGGTTTCACCGTGACAGTGGCGGTCGCGGCGCGGCCCGCAAACGCCCCGACCACCCGATAGACTCCTGGCTCACTCGCCACGAATCCTCCGTCGGACTCGATCAACGCCGAGCCGGGCGTCACGAGCCATTCGGGGAGCGCGCCGCTGACTGCGGCGCCGGAACGGTCCCGGGCCTCGAAGTGAAAGCGGACGACGTCGCCGGTGCGCACCGTGGCGAGGGCGGGCTTCACCTCCACGGTCGTGACCGGGTTGGCGGCCACCGTCAGTTGCAGCGTGGTGGTTGCCTGTCCCGCGCGCGCTGTCACCGTGGCGCGCCCGGGCCGCACGGCGGTCAGGATGCCGGTACTCGAGACAGCCACGACGCCAGGTTGATCGGAGATCCACGAGACCCGATCATGTCGCGTGTCCCCTTCGGTCGAGGTGACGGTGGCACCCATGGCAACGGCCTGACCGACATAGAGCCGACTTGGCGCCGGCTGCAGCGCGATGGCTGCCGCGGGGCCGGGCACGATGGTGATGACGGCAAATGCCGTCTTGGCCCGGCCTCCTCCCCTCGACGAGGCAAGGGCGGTCACCCGCAGCGCGCCGACGGCGCCTGCCGTCGCGAGCCCGGCGCTGTCCACGGTCCCCTCGAACTGGCCCCCGGCCTGGAACCACCGGATGCGGACCTCGGAAAGTTCACGCCCGGCCGAATCGAACGCGTGGGCGGTGAGGCGGATGGTGTCACCCACGGTCACGGCCGCTTCGGCTGGTGTGATCGTCACGGAGGCGACGGGCACCGGTGTCGGCACCTGTTGAAGGATGATTGCAAGGGCTAGCAGCATCGGTTCTCTCCACGCGAGGGGTCGAGGAACTTACACCGGCGCGGTCGGGCGTCCAGATCCGGCGTCGCGTGGCCATCTCCCCTGTCCACGGGTAGATTGGGCGGGGGAGAAACACATGCGGATCGAATGGACATCCTACCAGTCGCCGGTTGGCGTACTGACGATTCTCGAGGCGCGCGAGGGCCCGCTTATTGTCGAGTTCGCCGAGCGCACCGGGCGGCTGCATCTGGCCGAACGCCTGCGACAGCATGCCCCAGGGGTGGTGATCGATACCGGCCCCTGCCGGCAGGCCACGTCGTGGCTGACCGCCTATTTCGCGGGCCGCCCGCGCCCCTTCCCTTACCCCGACTATCTCACGTCGTACCTGAGCGTCAGCGACTCGCAGGCGGCGGTGTGGCGCGCGCTCACCTCGATCCCGTTCGGGGAAACACGCTCCTACGAGGACATCGCGACGGCCACCGGCATCCACCCGCGAGCGGTGGGGCAGTTGAACGGCTCGAACCACCTGGCCATCCTCCTCCCCTGTCACCGCGTCGTCGGGAAGGACGGCGGCCTGGTCGGCTACGGCGGCGGGCTAGAAACGAAGGCATGGCTGCTCGACCACGAACTCCGCTCCGTCGGGTTGACGCTGTCGGCGCCGCCCGCGTATTGACAGATATCTCCGCCTTTCGCAGCTTGAATTATGCATGGCTGTCGGAAGCTGGAGTCGCTTCAGGTCTCGCCGTTCGGATGCCCAGCTCCGATCGGCTCTTTTATTCCGTTGAACTGAGGGTGCGGCAATGGCGAAAGGCACCGTGAAGTGGTTCAATGACGCGAAAGGATTCGGGTTCATTGCGCAGGAGGGGGGCAAGGACGTCTTCGTGCATCACACCGCGATCACCATGGGTGGATTCCGCTCCCTGGCCGAGGGCGACGCGGTGGAATTCGATCTCGTCGAAGGCCCGAAGGGGCTGCAGGCGGCCAACGTCCGGAAGTCCTGATTTCCAACCGGCGGGGAATCGTCGTCGCGCTGGTGGGTCTGTGCGCGGCCGCGCCCGCCCCGGCACAGGGGCCGGGGCTTTCGTTCTACGGGTTTCGGGCTGGCGTCTCGCTGACCGCCACCGACGCCCAAGTCCGGCTCCTCCTCGGGGCCGGACTTTCTTGCCAGCGCAGCAAGGCTGACCCTCGCTTGCAGGAGTGCCGCGCGACGGTGGCCGACCCGGTGGCGAACACGCCGGTCTCCATCTGGCTCGCCGCCATCGACAGCCTGACCGGCGTGGTGACGGTCTCCGCCACCCTGCCGACGGCCGATTTCGTGCGCTGGCGGGAGGAGATCGAAGGGGTGTACGGCCCACGACCAGCCACGGTCAAGGGGAAGCAGGGGATGGTGCAGTGGATTGTCGGCACGCAGATGCTGCGACTCACCTGGCGCGCCGGCTCGGGGCGAATGGAAACCTCCGTCAGCATCGTGGACGGACCGGTCCTCGATGGCTGGAGCCTGGGTGAAGGCGCCTCGCCGCGGATTGCGAAGCCCCGCCCTCCCGGCTAACCTACGGTATCTCCCCTGAGTACAGGTCCGCACGCGCGGATTTCCACCGCACTACGCCCGGAGCCTGACGTGGTCCTGCATTCTCGTCGGCCGGATGGGACGCGCGCAGGTGCCGTCCTACTGGGTCTGCTCGTTGTCAGCGCCTGCGGAGGCGGAAACGGCCCCATCCAGATCGGGGTGGCCGCCAACTTCACCGACCCGCTCAGCCTCCCGATTCGCTATGGGGCGCAGCTGGCCGCTGAAGAAATCAACGCCGCGGGCGGCATCAACGGCCGCCCGATCGCGTTGGTTGAGCGAGAGGACTACAACGACGCCGACTCCGCCGTCGTCGTGGCGACCGATTTCTATAACTCCCCCGTCGTCGCGGTCATCGGGCACGGATTCTCAGGCCCGACCCTGGCCGCCGCGCCGGTGTACAACGGCGGGATCGATCCCCTCCTCGAAATTGCCCCGGCCGCCTCCGCCCCGGCGGTGACGGACGCCGGCCTCTTCACCTTCCGCGTCTGCCCGAGCGACCTGGCGCACGGCTCCGCGCTGGCGCACTGGGCGCGGGAACGACTGGGGCTGCTGCGCGGCGCGGTCTTCTATACCAACAGCGAATACGGCCGCGGTATTCGCTCGGCGTTCGAAACGGAATTCGCCTCGCTGCAGGGTACCGTGATCGGCGCCTATCCCTATCTGGGTGATACGCCCGACGTGGGACCCTACCTCGACCTGCTCACTCGTAACAAGCGGGCGCAGTTCATGGTCATCGCCGGGTACGATGCCGATGCGCGCACCATCCTGACCGAAGCGCAGAACAAGGACCTCGCCATCCCGACGATGGGTGGCGACGGGCTCGAGCAGATCGCCCTTGCCGGGCCGGTCGCCAACGGCACCTACGTCACCTCCTCGTACTTTCCCCAGACCGACACCCCCGCCAACCGGCGATTCGTCGAGGCCTACCGCGCGCGGTTTCCCACGGCCGGCGACCCCAACGGCTCTGGCGCGGCAGCCTATGACGCGGTGTACATGCTGCGCGCAACGATGCTCCGAGTCGGCACCGAACGGCAGGCGATCCGCGACGGCTTCGCCGGCATCGGCACCGCCACTCCGGCCTACGAGGGTGCCATGGGCACCATCGCGTTCGATACGAATGGCGATGTGCCAAGCCTCAAGATCTACGTCGGCGAAGTGCGTGACGGCGTGATGCAGCTGGCGGAGGGGCAGTGAAGTTCCTCAAGAGCCTCCGCAGCCAGGTGAGCCTCGGCATGGCGGTGCTGGTGACGCTGGTGCTCCTGATCGCCCTCAGCTCCACACGCGCCATCCGTTTGATCAGCCAGGCGGTCGAAGTCGAGACTGCTGCGCTCATGGCCGGCACCGAGGCCGGCAGCGGCCTCGTCGGAGCGGTGCTCAACGAAATCCGGAGCGCCGAGCAGTATCTCCTCGACCCGTCGGTGGCCCTCCAGCGGGAGTTCATCGCCAGCGGCGACTCCGCCTACGCCTACCAGCAGACCTTCCGGCAGCTGAGTGGCCTCTCCACGCAGGACCGCTACATCACGAACAAGATCGCCGACGAACAGGCGACGATCGAAGTCGCCTACTCGATGGCTCACGCGCTGGCTGACCTCGGCCGCGACGCGGAAGCACGCCGGTATGCCAATGCCGCCCGCGCGCCAGCCGACACGCTGGTGGCCGATGTCCGTGCCCTCTCCCGTTCGCAGAGCGCCAGGGCACTCATCCGGATCCAGGCGCTGCGCAATGACGCCGGCCGGCGGGAACGGAATGTGTGGGCACTCTTCGGCCTTGCACTCATCCTTGGCGTGGCGACCACGATCTACACGGTCCGCACCGTGGACCGGCCGCTCCGCCGACTCGTGGGCGCCGCCGAACGGTTCGGCGGTGGCGATCTCCGCCCGGTGACGCTCGGGGAGATGCCGACCGAACTCGGGCGGCTTGCCGCGGCCATGGACGAGATGGCGGCCCGACTCCGCGACGTGGTGGGAATCGTCGGCAAGGAATCGAATGAGATTTCAAGCAGCGCCAGCGACTTCTCCGCGATGAGTGAGGAACTCGCCGCCAGCAGCGGCGAGATCTCGACCGCGATGGTCAAGATGTCGCACAGCGCCGAGACGCAGGTGCATGGGATGCGCGACGCCGACAAACTGCTCGGCCGGCTCCGCGCCACCGCCGCCGAAGCCGACGAGGCATCCAACCGGGTGGTGGCCCTCGGCGACACCATCCGGGATCTCGCGGTCCGGCACCGGACCGACGTGGCCGCCGCAGGCCAGACCCTCCTCGACGTGCGGGAGGTGGTCCAGACTTCTGCGCAGCAGGTCCAGGAACTGGCCCGGAAGTCGGAGTCGATCACCGAGTTCATCGACCTGATCAAGCAGATATCCTCGCAGACCAACTTGCTGGCACTCAATGCCGCCATCGAGGCGGCGCGTGCGGGCGAGCATGGACGCGGTTTCGCTGTCGTGGCCGAGGAGGTCAGGCATCTGGCGGATTCCAGCGCGCGTGCCGCCGAGGATGTGACCAAGACGGTGCAGTTCATTCGCAACCAGGTGCGCGAGGTGTCGGGCACCATGCAGATCGGTTCCAGCAAGGTCCGGGGCATCGAGGGGGTGGCGGGCGCCGCCGCCCGCGCCCTCGACGACATCGGGGCAGCCGTGCAGGAGGTGCGAACCGCCGCCGCGGTGGTGTCCGCACAGGCAGCCCTCAACCGCACGATTGTCGACCAGCTCGGTGGGAAGACCGCGGAGGTGGCCGCCTCCGCCACGGAGCATGCCTCGGCCAGCCAGGAAGTGACGGCGGCGGCCGAAGAACAGAGCGCCTCGACGGAGGAGATGGCCGCCGCGGCCGGCGACCTGCTGCAGGGCGCGACCCGCCTGACGGACGCCATGAACGCCTTCCGTACTTGACCTCGCGATCGGCACAGGAGAAAGCGCCCCCTGGCATGATGCCGGGGGGCGCTTTCGTTCGAGCCGACGGGTCTAGTGCTTCTTCCTGGTCGGCGCCTTCTTGACGGGCGCCTTCTTGACGGGCGCCTTCTTGACGGGCGCCTTCTTGACGGGCGCCTTCTTGGCGGGCGTGACCTTCGGTTTTGCCTTGGGCTTGGGCTTGGCGGCCGGACCCTTGGCACTCTTCGGCTTGCCGGGCTTGGGCCGGGCGGCAATCCGGTCGAGCTTCTTCTGGCGCGCCGCCTGCAGGTCGGTCATGAGCCGCTCGCCTTCGTCCTCGGCCAGGAGCCCGCGACGTGTCGCGTACTTGACCAGCTCATCGGCATCAGCGATGTCGAATTCGGAAAGCCGGGCCGCCGCGCGAATGACGTTCACCATGGCGTCCGCCACAGGGCTTCGGAGTACCGTGGCAATGCCAGGGAGGCTCTCGAGCAAGGTTGAGATTTGTGCGCCGCCGAGTTCAGACACCACAAGTACTCCTTCGGACCGGGACATCAGAGCGCTTCAGGTGGCGTAACGCTATGTCGCGTTAAGCCTTGCCGGCGCCAACGTACCACAGACGCGGGGCCCAGTCAAGCCAAAGGGGCCGGTTGAGGGGAATCTGGAGGACGCAGGAGGGGATTACCGAACCCTAAAGACAGTGTCGCAACACCTTTGCGCCATCAAGTATCGCAGGGGGTAGTCGTTTGGCGGTCGAGGGCTACAACTTTGCGTGCTCTGCTGGCGAATCGTAGATTGGAAGGACTGGGTGGGGGTCGACTCGCATCTCCCGGGAAGGACCGCCCATGGGCCGTAGGGGCATCAAGGAATTCCGTGCGCCGGAAGCGCTCGCCCTGGTCGCAGCTGACCGTGACGGGAAGCCATTGGTCTGCCCATCCTGCGGGACCGAGTCCATCACCCGCACGCCGAAGCGTCCCTCCGCCAGCGCCCCACCTGAGCTCGGCCGGATTGCCCTGCACTGCACCAAGTGCGGGCGCAGTGCGGCCTACTTGCCACGGGCGCCCGATCCTTCCCGTTCGCCCGAGTCCCCCTATCCCCCGCCCGACGAGAGCTAGGGCGCGATGACCTCGCGATAGACGAGATAGGGGAGCAGCACGTACAGGAGCAGGTCGCGGACGAGGTAGAAGACGATGAACGCCAGTACGGCGCGCCAACCGAGGCGGCGCACCTCCGCCCAACTCCTGGGAAAGCGCCACCACCTTCGAAAACGCCCCGCGGGGCGTTTCGTCGCTACCTCGGGCGGCTGAAGGTCCGTCCCCATCGAATCGCAGTCAGGAACGGCAGCGGCTTCCAGCTCTTGCCGTCGTAGCTGTAGTACACGAACATCGGCCGGCCCCGCACGTTTTTCCGCGGGAGGAAACCCCACATCCGGCTATCATGTGAGTTGTCCCTGCTGTCGCCCATCATGAAGTACGAATCGGGCGGCACCACGATCGGTCCCCAGTCCTGCAGGTCGGGATTGTAGGTGGCGGTGTCGCGGCCGACGAGGTACTTGACCTGCCACTGCCGCATGATGAACCGCTGTTCCGGTCCCGCCATCGGCAACGGCGACTCGTGCACGGCGTAGGGCTCGTCCAGACGCACGCCGTTGCGGATCAGTTGTCCCCCCTCCATCGCCAGCGTATCGCCCGCCATGCCGACCATTCGCTTGACAACGTCGATCGGCTCCTCGACCGAGTCGAAGACGAGGATGTCGTTCCGCTGCGGCTCCCGGAAGGCGGGGAGCCGCTTGTGCACCAGTGGAATCTCCGCGCCGTAGAGGGCCTTGTTGACGAACAGGAAGTCCCCCACCAACAGGGTGTTTTCCATGCTGCCGGAGGGGATGCGGAAGGCCTGCACCAGGAACGTCCGGAGGACCAGCCAGACCAGCAGGGCCACGGTGATGGACTTGACCCACTCCCAAAGCCAGATGAGGAAGGCGGGTTGTGTTGGCGTGGTCTTGGACTGAGCCATGAGGGTCATCGGGTCCGGGTGAGAGGGCGGGCGCGGTAACCTAACCCCTGCGACGGATGTGGTGAAGGGCTGACGCATCGCGGGGCACCGACGCCCCTTACGCGCGCCGATGCCCCACGGTTTCTTCGACGCATCGCCCCCGCGTGGCTACTTGGACCAGTCGGCGATGAACACGTTGGTCTCGCCACGGGTCTTGGCGTTCCGGTTGGAGGCCCAGACCAGCTTCTTGCCGTCAGGACTGAACATCGGGAAGCCATCGAAATCGGGGTCGAAGGTGATCTGCTGGAGCCCCGTGCCATCGACGTTGACCAGGAAGAGATCGAAGTTCCGGCCCTTCGGGTCGAGGTGATTCGACGTGAAGATGATTTGCTTGCCATCGCGCGTGAAGAACGGAGCAAAATTGGCCCCGCCGATGTTCGTGACCTGGCGAGGGTCGCTGCCGTCGGCGTTCGCCACCCAAAGCTCAAGCGCGGCGGGCCGCACCAGGCGTTGACTGAGCAAGTTCTTGTAGTCGGCGGAGTCCGCGGCGGTCACGGGGTATGACGCCCGCCAGACGATCTGCTTGCCATTGGGCGAGTAGAACGCACCGCCGTCGTACCCGATGCGCGACGTGATGCGCCGAACGTCCGAGCCATCGATGTGCATGCTGTAGAGATCGATGTCGCCGTCGCGGGTGCTGGTGAAGATGATCCGCTTGCCATCGGGCGAGACCGTGGCCTCGGCGTTGTACGCCTTGTCGTCGGTGAGCTTGGTCAGCTCGGTGCCGTTGTTCAGCGCCGAATAGATCTCGAAGCGACCAAGCGGCCAGACATACCCCTTCGACATGTCGGGTCGGACGGGGCACGCCGCGTCGAATTCGAAGGTGGTGCTGTACAGGATGCGCTTGTCATTGTCGTAGAAGTAGCCGCAGGTCGTACGACCCAGGCCGTTCGACACCCGGTGCATGTCGGTGCCGTCGATGTTCATGATGTATTCCTGGTCACAGCCGTTGGCCAGGTCTTCCTGACGCTGGAAAATCAACTGCCGGCCAGACTTCGAGAAATACGCCTCCGCATTATTGCCGCCGTGCGTCAGCTGCTGGATGTTGCGGAGATGGGTCTCTCCCGGCAGGGCCTCCACCGGCATGGCCGGCGTGGCCACGACGTTGACGGTGGAACTGCAGGAGAGCAACGGCGCGGCAGCAAGCAGGACCAGATAGGATGCGGTACGAATGAGATTCTCCAGGTATTTGGGCACACCAGAGTACGAAACCCCCCGGGGCAGGGGCAATCCGTAGGACTACGGACGCCCGCCGTCAGCCCGTGAGTGCGGCGAGCACCTCGGCGGCATGGCCCTGCGGTTTCACCTTCGGGAAGATGTGCGTGATCGTCCCTCGCGCATCGATGATGTACGTCTTGCGCAGCACCCCAAAGTACTTCCGTCCATACATACTTTTTTCGCCCCAGGCCCCATACGCCTCGGCCACCGCGTGGTCCTCGTCGGCGAGCAACGTGAAGGGAAGCTCATACTTCTTTTTGAACTTCTGATGACTCGCCACACCGTCCGGCGACACACCGAGCACCACGGCTCCCGTCGCCTGCACGGCACGCCAGCTGTCGCGGAACCCACACGCCTCGGTGGTACAACCGGAGGTGTCGTCCTTCGGATAGAAGTAGAGGACGACCGGCCGGCCCTTGAAATCCTTCAGCGCCACAGGCGTGCCGCCGTCGGACGGGACCTTGAATGCGGGTGCCTTGGCACCGGGTGCGAGTTCAGACGACGGTGTGGCCATCAGCAATTCCTGTCTCTTCGAGCGGTGATCGAGGGGTGTCTCCGCAGCATGGAAGGACATTACCCCCCTGAGGTGGTGTCGGCCACTACCAGGATGCGCGTACCGATGACATCGCCGACCCCGTCTTCAATGCTGAACGTTGTCTCGGGAATAAGCCGCCGCTGGCCCCGTGCCGGGAGGACCCGGTCGGGCGTGTCGACACGCCGCCACCCAGGTACGGCGGCGGCCACGGCAAACGGGTCGTCACCATGCGCGAGCACCAGCGCTCGAACGGTGGCGGGGTTGCCCAGGGCCGTGGCGAGCGCACGCATCATTTGCAAACCGAGCACGTGGGGATCGGCGGGGTTGCGGGACTCGAGCACGGCGAGCTTCTGCGCGTCGCCGACGCCGATGATCGGCGTACGCGCCAGCAGTGGCGCGAGCATCCGTCCCGTTTCCCATTCCGAAAGGCCTTCGGCGAGAAACAGATCCGAGGGAGTGTACCAGAGACCGGCCCCGTCGCTCTGGAACGACCCCCCGGTGGCAAGCGCGAGGCGATGTCGCTCCATGAGCAGGTGCTGCCACTCATGCATCGCGGTCGCCACCGCAAAGAGTGGAGGTGCCCCGGGGTCCTCCACGATCGCATCGACGGACTCGAGGAACCCGGCTGGCGAGCCGGCGGCCTCCCGGGCCACGCTGGTCACGATCCACGGTCCGTCAGCCTCGAGCGTGGTGTTGATCCCGATCCCGAGTCGCAGCCGGCGAATCACGTTCAGGACCGCGGCGGGGCCACGGTACTCGGCCCACTGCTCCGCCGCCCAATTTTCGGCGGCGACAATTCTGTCGACCACCTCGCCGGGGACGCCGACAGTGGGCACGGCCTCGGGAATTCCAAAGTACCGGGGTTGAATCGCGGGGATCGGCAAGTCGGGGCGGCCGTGGGCCTCCCGCATCAATCCGGCGGGAGAGGTGGGGCCGCGGGGCCCCTGCACCCAGGTGGCGGACAGCAGGAAGGCCAGCGCCTGCGCCTGCCAATCCGCCCCGTCGCGGTAGCCATCGAGCAGCGCCTCGGCCCGCTGGGCCGATGCCGTGCCACCCAGCGACAGGCGTCCTCGCGCGGATTGAAAGGCAACGCTGTCCTGCTCGCGCAGCGTGGCAAGCCGGTAGAGCGCGGTCGGAATGACCGCGACACCGGGGGGGAGGTCGGTCGGCAGCAATCCGGCGGCCGCGAGCGCAGGCCCGGCGTCTTCCCATGAAAGTTGCCGAAAACGCAGGCGCGCTCCGTCGAGGGCCGCAGCATGCAGGTCCACCAGCCACACGCGCCGGGGGCGGAAGAACGCGTCGAAGCGAGCCCGTTCCCCGGCCGGGAGCTCGGCACGAATCGCGATCAGCGCCTGGATCAGTGCCGGAACCAGCTGGTCCCGCCGAGCCAGCCCGAGCGCCGGGAGGAATCCATAGTCCCTGATGGAATCTGCCGGAATGGGCGTCAGGCCGGCGGCAGTGGCGAGCGCTGCCGCGCGGTCGGCGGCCCCCGATTCGTTCCCTGCAGCCTCCACCCACGGCCCCGGCAGACGAAGCTCGCTCAGGTTTCGTCCGAGCGTCACCTGCACCATGCGGAATCGTGGCAACGCCGCATAGAACTCGGCCCCCTCGGGCAGCCGCTGCGCTGTCCAACCGACGGAGCGCCGGCGGTCGAGCCTCGCCTGACCCGCGAACTCCGATCCATCCCGCCGACCGGTGAAACGGATTGCCTCGGGGGCATCCACGGCAAACTCCACCGTCCCGTCGGGGTCGACCCGTCCGTCCTGAATGGCCACGGGCGGGCCGTCGCTCGACTCGAGTACCAGGCTCCCCGTGAGCGTGGCGCCGCGCTGGTCGAGGCGGAGATCTCCCCGGAGGGTCGTTCCGCCGGTGGACAGCCGCATGTGCCAGCGGCCGGTGACCGACCCCTGGGCGGACGCGATCCCGGCCGCGAAGCCGAGGAGGGCGGTGAGGGCTACGACCGTCCGGCAAGGGCGCAGTGGTGAGTGCCTCAGGCGCCTTCTCCGGGAGCCGGGAGGGTCACCTCTGGCAGTGGCTTGATCATGACCGGCATCCCGTCCTGCAGCCGCTCCTGGCCGCCGACGACCACGGTGTCACCTGCATCGACGCCACTGCGCACCTCGGCAATCCCCGGCGCCCGGATCCCGAGGCCGACCTGGCGCCGCGATGCCTTTCCGTCCCGCACAACGTAGACGAAATTGGCGCCCTGCAACGGGATGATCGACTCCTCCGGCACCACGACGGCGTTGGGGCGCACCTCGGCGGCGAGCCGCAGATCGACGTACATCCCAGCCTGCAAGGATCGCTTCGGGTTGGGCACGAGCGCCTTGACGGTGATGGTCCGGCCCGGCAGCCGCACCACCGGATCCACGAAGTCCACGATGCCGACGAACTCCTGGCCAGGCAACGCGGCAACGTTGAAGGTGACTTCCTGCCCGCGACGAAGGCGCTCCGCATACCGCTCAGGCACTTGGAACG
Organism: Gemmatimonadales bacterium; assembly: GCA_004525055.1. Taxonomy (GTDB): domain Bacteria; phylum Gemmatimonadota; class Gemmatimonadetes; order Gemmatimonadales; family GWC2-71-9; genus SPDF01. The sequence goes on from SPDF01000004.1 coordinate 15,952, forward strand.
CCGCGCGCTCGGGATTGACGGTCTGGAGTGAGACCAGCTGTGTCGAGGAGGTGACGTAGTCGCCGAGGCTCACCATCCGCTCCCCGGTGGCACCCCCGAAGGGCGCCCGGACGGTGGTGCGATCCAGGCGGAGTTGCAGCAGGTCCAGCGCCGCCTGGGTGCTGCGGGCGGTCGCTTCCGCGCGCTCGAGGTCGGCCTGCGAAGACGCCTTCTCCGACATGAGCTGGCGGGTGCGGGCGAGCGCCTGCGCGGCGAGATCCCGGTCGGCCTCGGCCCGGGCCACCTGCGCCTTCAGTTCGGCGTCGTCCACCTTGAAGAGGGGGGTGCCTGCGGATACCTCGCTGCCCTCGCGGAACAGGATGCCCACGATGCGGCCGTCCACTTCCGGGCGGAGGTTGATCGACTGGATCGCCTCGATTTCGCCGGTGGCCGCGATCGCGTCCACGACGGTATCGGTGTAGGCGACCGCGACCTCCACCAGTGCGGAAGGCGGCCCGCCGGCCTGCCCGCCGGGGCCACCAGCTTTGGGGTCGCCCTTGGAACAGGCCGCCGCGAGGAGGGCGAGAAGCAGGAGGGTGGGTGTACGGGTCACGGGGCGCTCTCACTGGGAAAGAGGCGGCGGCCGAGAATCACTTCGAGTCCGGCCAACGCGAGCTTGGTGGCGTAGCGGGCCTGCACCAGCCCTGCTTCGGCGTCGGCCAGATCCACTTGGCCGTTCAGGAATTGGATGATGTCCACGGCGCCGGAGCGATAGCGGGTATCCTGCACCCGATAATTCTCCTGGGCCACGATGACGGCTTCGGCGGCCAGCTCAGCGGCGGCGGCGGCCGTCTCGTACGCACGGTAGCTCCGGGTGACATCGGCGAGGGCTCCGCGCTGGAGGTCGTCGCGGACCGCGATGGCCACGTTGTTGGCGGACTTGGCCTGCGCCAACGCGATTTCACGGATGCCGTTGTTCCAGATGGGGAGGCTGATCGTGATCGAGCCCGAGGAGCGGTTGGCCGTGGTCGGCCAGAACTTATCGTCGTACGCGGCGGCGCTCCCCGAGAGGGTCACCCAGGGGAGGTAGAATGCCTTCCGGGCACGCACCGTGGCGGCCGTGGCGCGGGCCCGCGCTTCCGCCACCCGAATCTGCGGACCTTGGCCGAGCGCGACCTGCACCGCCTCGGCGAGCGAGATGGGGAGTGGCGGCGCCGGCATCGTATCGGCGCCGGCTGCATCGACCGACACTGACCGGCCGACCCGGCGACCGAGTTCGGCACGCGCGACATCGAGACCCGCATCCTCGCGCAGGAGGTCAACGCGCGCGCGGGTAAACTCGAGCAGCACCTGCAGCGAGTCGGTCTGGACGGCGGCACCGGAGAGGACACGGGCCCGGGAGATATCGAGCTGGGACTGCGCGCGCTCCACCCGCCGTTGCGCCACGGCCAGCAACCCTTTCCTCGCCTGGACGTCGTAGAAGGTCGCCTCGGTCTCTGCGGCGGCGAGGAAGCCGGCGCCTGCTTCGTTGGCGACCGCCCCCTGCAGGTCTGCGGTGGCGCGCTGGTAGTCGGCAATCTTCCGGCCACCGGTGAAGAGTTCGTAGCGCGCGTCGACCCGCGCCGACACGATGGTCTTCGAGAGGCTGTTGGTGCCGAAGTTGAACGACGGCGTGGTGGATCCGGTGAAATCGGCGGATGCCGTGATGGACGGCAACACGAAGACGAGCATCGCCGCGCGCCGCACCCACGTGGCTTCCGCCACGAAGCCGGCGGCCTGCACGTAGTTCGGGTCGTACCGGGTGGCTTCGTTCAGCGCCTCGGCGAGGGTGACCTGCGGCAGCGTGTCCAGTGTCGCCACCTGCGGCACCAGGGTCGCGGTCGGCATCTGGAGCATCGCGAGCAGCGGGAGGATCATCATGCGATCCCCGCGGACGATTCGGCCACGGTGTGGCGGCGCGTACCCATCCGCTCACGGACCGTTTCGAGGAGCACGTACACCACCGGTACGAGGTACAGGGTCAGGAAGGTGGCGACGAACATGCCACCGACAATTACGTAGCCGAGCGGCTGGCGGCTCTCTGACCCGGCCGAGAGACCGAGCGCGATCGGCAGTGCGCCGAAGATCGTGGCGAAGGCGGTCATCAGGATCGGCCGGAGCCGGACCCGGCCGGCTTCGAGCGTCGCCTCGAGCAGTCCCTTGCCCTGCTCGCGGAGCTGGTTGGCGTATTCGACGAGCAGGATCGAGTTCTTCGAGGCCAGGCCGATGAGCAGGATCATGCCGATCTGGCTGTAGAGATTGAGGGTGGCCCCGGTGAAGAAGAGCGTCACCAGCGCGCCGGTGACCGCCAGCGGCACCGCCATCAGCACGGTGAAGGGGTGGACCAGTGATTCGAACTGCGCCGCCAGCACCATGTAGACCACGAGGAGCGCCAGGAGGAAGGCGAAGTAGAGGGCGGTGCCGCTCTCCGCAAATTCGCGCAGCTCGCCGCTCAGCGCGGTCGAGCCGCCGCGGGGGAGGAGCTCCGCGGCCACGGCGTTCAGGCTGTCCAGTGCCTCGCCCAGCGTGAACCCCGGGAGCGGGTTGGCGCTGATGGTAAACGAGGGGACCCGGTTGTAGTGGAAGAGCCGCTGCGGACCGACCCCCTCGATCACCGTGGTAACGGCGGCGAGGTTCACCAACTGACCATCCCGACCCCGCACGTAGAGCGACGTCATGTCCGAGGGAGTGGCGCGGTCCTCGGGGCTCAGCTGGACCATCACGTCGTAGAGCTTGTTGTCCCGCGTGAAGGTACTGACCCGGCGCCCACCCAACATCGTCTCGAGGGTCGAGCCGACGTCCGAGACTGAGACACCAAGATCTTCCGCGCGGTCGCGGTCGTAGCGCACGGTCAGCTCCGGCTTGTTGACCTTGAGACTCGACTGCACGTTGACCAGGCCGTTGATCTGGCTGACGCGGGCCAGGAAGGTCGGCATAACGGCCGTGAGCGAATCGAAGTCGGGATGCTGGACCACGAACTGTACCGGGCTGCCGAACCCGCCGATGGGCGACGGCGCAAAGGCGTACGCCTGCACGCCGGGAATACCGAAGAGCTGCGGCATGATCCCCCCGAGGACCTGCTGCGTGCTCCGCGCACGGTCCCGCCAGTCCTTCATGTTCACGAACAGGAAGCCGCCGCTCACGTCGCCACCGAAACCGATGACGCTGAAGTAGGAGTTGATCTCGGGCACGCCCGCCATGACGGCCTCGACCTGCTTTTGGTATCCGTCGGTGTACTGGACGGTCGAGCCCTGCGGGGCGGTGGTGGAGGCCATGAAGAAGCCGCGGTCCTCGGCCGGAATGAATTCGCGCTTGAGCACGTTGAACGTCACGTAGGCCACGATGAGCGACACACCCGCACCGCTGATGACCACCGCGCGGTGACGGATGGCCCAGGCCAGGGTTGCCCCATAGGTCACCGCCAGCCAGTTGAGCGCCCGCTCCAGGCTTTGGTAGACGGCCCCGTGGCTCTTGGGTACCCGGAGGATCTTGGCGCAGAGCATCGGCGTCAGGGTCAGTGCCACGAACCCGGAAATGACCACCGAGCCGGCCAGCGCCACGCCGAACTCATTGAAGAGCCGGCCCGTGGTCCCCTGCAGGAAGGCGAGCGGCGCGAAGACGGCCACCAGCGAGACGGTCGTGGCAATCACCGCGAACCCGATTTCACTGGTGCCGCGCATGGCCGCATTCTCGGGCGTCTCGCCGAGTTCCTCCTGGTGTCGGTAGGCGTTCTCCAGCACGATGATGGCGTCGTCCACCACGAGGCCGATAGCGAGGATGAGGGCCAGCAGGGTGAAGGTGTTGATCGAGAACCCGAGGAAATACATCACCCCAAAGGCGCCGATGATGGACACCGGGATGGCCAGGCCGGGGATGATGGTGGCCCGGAGGTTCCGGAGGAACAGGAAGATGATGATGACCACCAGCCCGAACGCCAGGAAGAGGGTGTCGATCGTCTCGCTGATGGAGCGCTTAACGTAGATCGACTGGTCGAAGGCGGTGCGGAGCTGGACGCCGGCCGGCAGCGCCTGCTCGATGAGGGGCAGCGCGGCGCGAATCGAGTCCGCCACGTCCACCATGTTGGCCTTGGATTGCCGCACGATGCCGACGGCCACCGCCGAGGTCCCGTTGAACCGCAGCATGCTGCGTTCGTCGCGAGGGCCGAGCTCCACCAGCGCGAGGTCGCTGAGCCGGACGAGCTGGCCATCCTGGTTGGCGACGACGAGGTCGGCAAACTCCTGGGGTGTCTTGAGCTCACCCAGCGAACGAACTGTGAATTCGCGGTTGTCCGATTCGATCCGCCCGGCGGGGATCTCGACATTTCGGCTGCGGATGGCCGCTTCGACGTTTTGGACGGTCAGGCCGCGGGCGGCAAGTTCCTTGGCCGAGATCCAGACCCGCATCGAGATGCGGCGCTCGCCGGCAATGAACGAATTGCCGACGCCGGGGATGGTCTGGAGCCGCTGCTTGACGATCCGGTCGCCGATGTCGGACAGATCGAGCAGGGTGTAATTGGCGCCCGAAAGGGCCAGCCAGTAGAAGGGCTGGGCGTCGGCGTCCTGCTTGGCGATGACCGGCTCGAGGACTTCGCGCGGGAGACGGCCCCGGACCCGGCTCACCTTGTCGCGGACATCCTGCGCCGCGCTCTCGACGCTGCGGCCGAGGTTGAACTCCAGCGTGATATTGCTGGACTGCTCCCCGCTGGTGCTGGTCAG
>SPDF01000034.1 GCA_004525055.1 Gemmatimonadales bacterium
GCGAGGGTTGTGCCAAGACTCAAACCATTGCGGGACAACGCTTTACCAAACCACGCCGCCGTGATACCGTCCGCCAGCGGGGACGCCCCCTACGCTTCCCGTCCCCCGGCCCAGCGGTGCCAGTACATTCGCAGCTCTGAAATCTTGTCGCCGGCCGTCTCGCAGAACATCGCCCCGCGCGCCTCCACCCATTCCCCGGTGCGCCGGCGACGGAAGGTGACCTTGTACTCCACGGAGAACCAGGGTCCGACCACGAATATCTCGCCGCTCGAAAAAGTGAGTTCGGCTTGATGCACGGGAACGTCCCGCCAGTACTGCAGGATCGCATCCCGCCCCGTCCGCGGTGCACTGAACGGCGTCTCGATGAACACCGCGTCGTCAGTGAAGACCGACATCAGCAGCGGCACATCGCCCTTGGCCCAGCCCTTGCCGAACGCATCGATCAAGACGCGGCCCAGGGCGCGGATATCGGGAGGAGCGCTTGCCGCTGACGCCGCGGCCTCCGAGATTGGGGTTGTATCCATGCGATCAAATCTATCACTCAGGTACGGGGGGTGCACCCTCGTGGCGCTGACGCTGGCCCTCGGTACCGGGTCAGCCTCTGCTCAGCAGCCATGCCCTGCAGTCGCGGCCGATCTGGCCGCTGGGTGGCACGCCTACCGTATCGACTCCCTGGGTGTCGCGTCGCGCCAATTCTCCCTGGCGGCCGACTGCGGAGCGGTCGGCGCGCTCGTTGGCCAGGGCTTTGTGCAATTGCGACTCGGTCGCCTCCCGGCCGCCGACTCGCTGTTCGCAGCCGCACTTGCCCGTGATTCACAACTGGTCGACGCCTGGGAAGGATCGGCCAGGGTCGCATGGCGGCGTGGGGACCATGCCACGACGGCACGAGCCGCGAAGCGGGCCCTTCACCTTGCGCCCGAGCGAGCCGACCTGAGGGAGTTGCTCTCAGCCGCGTCGCCCGACTGGGACCGCCCTGCGCTCCCTCCCAGGCGTCGGCCGGAGGAGTTCTCGCTCATCGCGCGGACCGCCGGCACACAGTTCGAGGTCCGGGATGGAATGGGCCGTTGGGTTCCCTTCTACATGCAGGGAGTCAATCTCGGCGTCGCACTCCCCGGACGCTTTCCCTCGCAGTTTCCCACCGATTCAGCGCTCTACGCGGGTTGGCTGGACACCCTCGCCACCATGAACGCGAACGTGCTTCGGGTCTACACCATTCTTCCACCGCAGTTTTATCGGGCACTCCGCGCCTGGAATCTCGCGCATTCGACCCGGCCACTCTGGCTGGTGCACGGAGTCTGGACCGAGCTCCCCCCTGAGCATGACTTCGATGACCCGGCGTGGAAAGACGCCTTTCGATCCGAAATGCGAGACGTCGTCGACCTGCTACACGGTGCCGCAGAGCTGACTCCGCGCCCCGGACATGCTTCGGGCCGCTACGACGCCGATGTGTCGCGCTGGAGCGCGGCCTACATCATCGGCCGGGAGTGGGAACCATTCGCGGTGAAAGCGTACGACTCATTGCATCCGGGCGCGCACAGCTACGCGGGGCGATATCTGTCGGTGGAACGGGCGCCGGCGATGGACACCTGGATGGCGGAGCAATGCGATTACCTCCTGAACTACGAGGCGGAGCAGTGGAACACACTCCGACCGATCGCGTATACCAACTGGCCCACGCTCGACCCGCTGTTCCATCCCACGGAGTCCAGCACGGCGGAGGAGCGGGAGTGGCGCCGCCGTGTCGGACGGCCGGTGGCGGGTGACAAACTGGAGTACGAGAACGACGCCATCGGCCTCGACGCCAATCTGATCCGCGCGACGGCCGAGAATCCTGCCGGCTGGTTCGCCAGTTATCACGCTTACCCCTATTACCCGGACTTCCTGCTCTACGATCCGGGGTACCGGCAGGCACGATCGAGCGAGGGTCCCTCCACCTACTTCGGCTACCTCAGCGACCTGCGCCGCCACCACGCGGAGATTCCCTTCGTCATTTCGGAATACGGTGTCCCATCGAGCCGAGGGAGCGCGCACCTGCAGCCGCAGGGGTGGAATCATGGAGGCCACGACGAAGTGGCGATGGCCGCCATCGATGCCCGGCTCACACGTGAGATTCGTGAGAGCGGTGCGGCAGGGGCCATCCTGTTCGCGTGGATGGACGAGTGGTTCAAAAAGAACTGGATCGTCATCGACTTCGAACAGCCTGGCGACCGCAACCGACTCTGGTTCAACGCGATGGATGCAGAGCAGAACTACGGCATCCTCGGCCAGTATCCAGGGCCCGCGGACGGCCGACCGGTTCTCGGCGGTGACCCCGGCCCCTGGCGCCGGCTTCAGCCTGTCCAATCGGGCGAAGGAAGGCTCCGCTCGATCCGGGCCGGGAGTGACGAAGGCCACCTCTACCTGACGCTCGAGCTCAGACCAGGGCCCATCGATTGGCAGAGAACAGGCGTCCTCCTGGCCCTCGATACCTATCTCCCCCGCTCGGGGCAGCTGGCGGTCCCGGGGATGGCGCTGGCAAGCGAAATAGGCTTCGAATTCCTGATCGACCTGGAGAGTCCGTCGCGAGCGGCGATCAAGATCCTGCCATCGTACAACCCGCATGTGGGAGCGAACGCGATCCTGGGCGGCGATGACTTTGGCCGGTTCTACCGACGGCCGGCGACGATCGGCGTGGAGACGGACGGGCGATTTGATCCGATGTTCGTCATCACCAACCGTGCCCGGTTCGGACGGGACGGCACCTTCTACCCTGCCCAGGGCTATGACCGAGGACGCCTGACGTTCGGAGCGGAGGCGGAGAACAGCCTCGCCGACTGGTATGCCGATTCAACTACCGGCCTCATCGAAATCCGCATTCCGTGGGGTCTGCTCAACGTGACGGACCCCTCGAGCAGGACGGTGCTGTTCGACAGGGGCGATCAGACAGGGGGAGAGTTTGGTACCGCAGTCACGGGCGGCATTCGGGCCGGCGCGCTGGTATACCAAACCGGTGTGCCAGTACGGCTCCTCGAGGCGCTCCCTGCGGCGCATGGAGGCCGTTGGCGAGCCGTAGACTTCGCTCTCTGGACATGGAAGCCGTGGGAGGAACCGGTCTCACACAGTCGACTCAAGCCGGTGTACGATTCACTGCAGGCGACCTGGAGGGCCCGGTGATGCCGGCGCGCTTTCTATTTCAAGGCCTTGGAGCCGATGTGATCCGTATTTGCTCGGCACTGCTGATCGTCGGAACGCTCCTGGCCGTCCCCGCGGTCGGGGTGGCGCAGGTCGCCGAGGCCGACGCCGCCTGGAACCAGGGACGCTACGGTGCCGCCCGGGAAGCTTATCTCCGAGCGCTGACCCAGGACCCAGCCTCGGTGCGCGCAAGTTACCGGCTCGGGGTCCTCGCGGCGTGGGACGGGAATCTCGACTCTGCCCTGACTTACCTGGCGCATGCACGCGCCGCCGACCCTTCGGATCCCGATGTGCGCGCGATGCAGGCCACCGTCCTCAGCTGGGCCGGGGCGTACCCACAGTCATTGGTGAAGTGGGACAGCTTGATCGCGCTCTATCCCGCACGACTCGACGGCCTCGTGGGCAAGGCGCGCACCTTGGCGTGGGACGGCCGGGAGCAGGCGGCTGACTCACTCTATCGAGCGGTGCTGGAGCGCGACCCGACCAACGCGGAGGCGCTGAGCGGCACGGCGCAGCTCGCCTATTGGGGAGGTCGGGCGGCCGAGGCAATCGCCGGCTATCAGCGAGCGATTTCGTACCGACCAGATGACGTGACCGCCCGCCTCGGGCTGGCGCAGGTCTACCGGGCGGTCGGACGGCAACGCGATGCGCTCGCCGAGGTGGACAGCGCCGTTGCACTCGCGCCAACGAACAAGGAAGCGCTGCGGGTCCGCCAGGATATTGTGCGCACAGTGCAGGCAGCGGTCGATGTCACCCTGGGCTGGAGCGAAGACACCGACCAGAACGAGATGTGGTGGCAGACGGTCTCCGCGACGACCTCAGTCGCGAACAGGGTACGCGGGTTCGGATCGGTAGGAGCCTATGAGGGGAGCAGCACACCGGACGCCACCGCCACCCGCGCTGCCGCCGAATTTGGCGCGACCTACACGGGGAACAATTGGCAGCTAACCGGGGCCTTCGGGGTGCAGGGTCTCTGGCCGGATTCGGGTGTGTCCCGGAGTGTGCCGACGGGTCGATTGGGCGCGTCCTACCGAGTCCAGCCCGCGCTTGGCATTGGCGTGAGCTATGCCCATTTCCCCTTTGCGGAAACAGCATCCCTCATCGGCGCGGACGTCGACATCGACGCGGCAGACGTCACGATCGACGCCACGGCTGGCTCTGGGGTGACGCTCAGCGCGGGCGGCGGGGCCGGGTGGTTCAGCGAGGGCAATGTCCGAACCTCGGGGGTCCTCGCGGCGACGAAACAGTTACCGCGGCATTTTTTCGTGGGCGGACTGGTGCGGATGGTCTGGTTCAAGGAGACGGTGGCGGAATACTTCTCCCCCGACCGATTCGCGGTCGTGGAGGCTCGCGGTGGGTACGCCCGCACGGGAATCGACTGGGAAACCCGAATCAGCGCCGGCGCCGGCATCCAGCAGATCGGGAACACCGGCCCCTGGCAGTTCGAGGGACACATCGAGGGTCGGGCGTCATGGTGGTTTTCCCAACGAAACCGTCTCGAGGCGTTTGCCGGGGTGAGCAACAGCGCCTATGTCTCGGCGACCGGTGCGTACCGTTGGGGCACGGCGGGACTGGTCATCCGACTCGGCCTATAACGCCACGCCCCGTTCGGCCATTCAGAGCCACTCGCGGAAGGTCTCGACCAGCAACCAGGCGTTGAGGGAGCCGATGACGCCGGCGACCGACCAGGCGAGCACCTTGAGCCATCGCGGGTTGACGAACACTCCCATCTTGGCCTTCTCGCTGGTGAAGATCACCAGTGGCACTACGGCAAACGACAGCTGCATGCTCAGGATGACCTGACTCAGGATCAGCAGCTGGCCGGTGCCCCGCTCACCGGAAATCGCGGTGACGATGACGGCCGGCACGATGGCAATCAGCCGGGTGATCAGCCGCCGGAGCCACGCCGGCAGGCGGATGTTGAGGAAGCCCTCCATGACGATCTGCCCGGCGAGCGTGCCGGTGATCGTCGAATTCTGTCCTGACGCCAAGAGCGCCACCGCGAACAGTATGCTGGCCATCGAGGTCCCCAGAAGCGGAGCCAGCAGCTGGTGCGCATCGCCGATGTCGGCCACACCCTGATTGCCGGTGGTGTGGAAGGTGGCGGCCGCGAGGATCAGGATGGCAGCGTTGATGAAGAAGGCGAAGAACAGTGCCAGCGTCGAGTCGATGGTGGCGAACTTGATCGCCTCGCGCTTTGCCGCCACCGTCTCGCCGAAGTTGCGGGTCTGCACGATCGAGCTGTGGAGATAGAGGTTGTGCGGCATGACCGTGGCGCCGAGGATGCCGATCGCGATGTAGAGTTTCGATTTATCGGAGATAATCTCCGTGGTCGGAATCAGCCCCCGCAGCATCTCACCGAGCGCCGGCTGGGCCAGGAGGAGCTCGATCGCGAAGCAGGCGCCGATCGTGGCGACGAGGACAATGACGAAGGCCTCGAGCCATCGGAACCCGCGGTGCTGCAGCAGCAGGATGAGCAGCACGTCGACCGCGGTGATACAAACACCCCAGAGCAGCGGAATGCCGAAGAGCAGGTTCAGCGCGATTGCGGAGCCGATGACCTCGGCCAGATCGCAGGCGGCGATGGCGATTTCGCAGAGGATCCAGAGGATGAAACTGACCGGTCGCGAATAGTGGTCGCGGCAGGCCTGGGCCAGGTCGCGGCCGGTAGCGATGCCAAGCCGGAGCGCCAGCGCCTGGAGGACGATCGCCATCAGGTTGGAGAGCAGGATCACGCTAAGCAGGGTGTAGCCAAACCGAGCGCCGCCGGCGAGGTCAGTGGCCCAATTGCCCGGGTCCATGTACCCGACCGCGACCATGTACCCGGGGCCGGCGAAGGCCAGCATCTTCCGCCACCAGGGGGCGCCAGCCGGGATATTGACGGTGCGGAACGACTCGGGGAGGCTCGGCGAGGTACGTGGGTGCCGCCAGCCTTCGGTGAGTTCTTCGATCGGCGGGCCGCTGGCGTTCATCGAGCCTCCCCGCGCGAGCAGAGTTGGACGCCGGCGAGCTCGGCGCCAGCGGTCTTGGCGCGCATGCTACTTGATGGCCAGTCCGGTCAGGTACAGGACCGCCATGCCCGTCAGGACGCCGGCGAACGCCTCCCACGAGCGGGTGGGACCGGATGTGCCCTTCCAGATCATTTCCCTGCCAATCTGATAGGCGACCTGGAAGACGGCACCGGCGCCGATAGCCAGGAAGAACACCGACCAGGGTTGGGAATAGAGGAGCCCACCGATCCACGCCCCGGCGATGGCGGGCCCTCCGCCAATCAGGGCGAGGCCCCCGAGCGTCCGAAGCGAGGGACGGTCGCGAGAAATCGGTACCACGATACCGAGCCCTTCGGTGATGTTCTGGATGATGAAGCCAATCACCAGGAAGGTCCCCAGCGCCGCCGCGCCGACGGCATAGGCCGCGCCGATTGCGAGGCCCTCCCCGAGGTTGTGCAGGCCGATTCCGATGGCGATAGCGGTGGCGAGGGATCGCCGCTTCCCCGCTCCGTCGTCCTGGGCCGCCACCTGACGACGACTCACCGCACTCAGTAGCAGGACGGTGCCGATGATCCCAATGGCCACGATCCCCGTGCCCTGGAGCGGCCCACCGAGTTCCGCGCCGAGCTCGAGCCCCTCGCTGGTAGCGTCGACGCCGAGGTAGAGCAGCAGACCGACGGTCGCCGACATCAGGAAGGTGGTGCCCCGGGCCCCCAGTCGCGCCAGCAGTGGCAGCCAGAGCATGCCGAGGACTACCGGTAGAATGCCGACATAGAGACCGATGAGGGTGAAGCTCCAGAGCGTAACCGCCGAAATGCCCGCGGTCGTGGCCGCCACGGGGACTTCGGTCGTGAAGGGGATCGAGTTGCCGGAGAGGAGGGTGATTTCGTATGCCTCGCCCTGGACCCACGGGTACTCCAGCGTCACGACGGCGCCACCCAGCCGGGGCACGACCCGGTCAGGCGAAATCTCGAAGGGCCACATCGCCTCGTTAATGGAAAGCTGTGCGACTGTGATACTCTGGGGGCTGGTGTTGCGGAGCCGTAATTCGATGCGGCCCGGCGCGAGAGTGGTCCGCTCGAACTGCACCGTTTCGATCGGGGCGGCTGGCGTGATGTTGAGACCGGCCCCCTTGGTAAAGACGAAGAGGGCGATGACGCCAGCGAGCAACAGCACCGGCGCGATCAATCGGACCGCATTCAATGCGCCCGACCCGCCGCCGTTCTTCGGGAGTTCTGTCGAGGACATGGCTCAGCCCTCCACTTCGAATACACCGGTCCAGCCCAATTCCGCGAACTCCGTCTTGTGCGCGTGGAACATGTACTGACCGGGGTACTTGTATCGGAACTCGAGAATGCCGCGCTGACCCTGCATCTGCGCGATGGTATCGGTGAATTCGCTCGGCGTCTGGCTGGTGCCGGTCGGGTAGTAGTGGAAGAAGTTGGCGTGCAGATGGAACGAATTGATCGGGTCGTACTCCAGCGCATTTATCAGGTATACCCGCACCAGCTCGCCGGTCCGCAGCTTGATCGGGTGCCGGTCGCGATCGTAGTGGAACGGAATGCCATTGACGGTGTAGAACTCATTCTTGCCGTCGAAATCTATGTCGTACCCGCCCATGACCATCACCAGCTCGTGGGCGGCGTTCGGTCGCCCGCCAACCGGATCGATGATGAAGGCTCCATAAAGTCCCTTGGCGATATGCTTGGCGAGCGGGGCGGTGTGGCAGTGGTAGAGATGAACGCCGAAGGGTTCGGCATCGAACTCATAGGTGAACTTGCCACCCGGCGCGACGACTCCAGATTCAGCGTCGAACACACCGTCCATGCCGCCGGGGTGGATTCCGTGAAAATGCATGCTGTGCGGATGGTCGCCCGCGTTAAAGAAATGGATGCGAAGCCGGTCGCCCTCAGTGACCCGAATGGTTGGGCCGGGGATTCGTCCGTTGAAGGTCCACGCAGGGAAATCGATGCCCGGCACAATCTCAATAGTCTGGTTCCGGGCGACGATGGTGTACTCGTGCAGCGTCTGCCCATTGGGGAGGACGCTGACCTCACCGGCGTCGAAATCGGTCAGGAGCTCGGTGGGATTGAAGCCGTTCTTGGCATGATCCACTTCCCCGACGACGCCCGGCATGGCGTCTGCGCCGTGGCCGCCGTGCGACTGGGGAGAGGTGGCGAGGAGCTTCGTCGGTCGGTCGAGGCCCATTCCCATTGCGGCGGCGCCAACGAGGCCGATGCCGCCGAGTCCCGCCTTCAAAAATCCCCGCCGTGGCACCGGATCTGAGGCAGGGGCCGAAGCAGCATCCGGAACCGGCTCAGGGGGAGAGCTCCAGGGGAGTTTCATGGCGCGCCTGCCGCGCAGAGGAGGAGACCGGCGAGTTCCGCACCCAACAACTGCTCACCGCCAGAGGTGCGGACCGCAATGGGACCGCCGAATGGCTGCCTGGCCACCACCATCACCGCAGCGCCCGGCACTAAACCGTGCTCCGCGAAATACCGCAACCGGTCCGCCTGCCCCGTCTCCACCCGCCGCAACTCTACCGACTGCCCGACCGGTATTTCTGACAGTGGGGTGTAGACCAACTCCACCATCGTACCGTCCGGGGCCGGGATCGGATCGCCGTGGGGGTCGACACTCGGATTACCCAACGCGGTGGCCATTCGTTCGATCAGGCCGTCCGAGACCGCGTGTTCCAAGCGCTCCGCCTCCTCGTGCACCGCATCCCACGTGTAGTCAAGGAAGGCCACGAGATACGACTCCAGGATGCGGTGGCGCCGCACCATCCGGAGCGCCGCGCGTCGGCCAACCGCGGTCAACTCGACTCCTTTGTAGGGAACATGCTCGAGGAGCCCCTGCTCGGAGAGTCGCTTGACCATTCCTGTCACGGAGGCTGGGGCCAGGTCGAGGAGGTGGGCGATCTCGGTCGTCCCAGCGGGCGCGCCGCCAAGAGAAAGGCGATAGATAGCCTTGAGGTAATCCTCGACGGACCGCGTCAGTGTGGACGGGAGTGGGGTGTGACTCATCGGATTGCCAAAATTAGGGGTGCCTAAATTTAATTTACTGCAACCCTAAACACAAGGACCCCTCAGTGGGGGGGGGCGGCTTGCCCTCTTGGCATCTTTGCGGTGACAGGCGTTTAACACAAAGGCGCAATGAAGGTGCAAAGGCCGCAAGGGAAGTTCGGGGGGGGGTTAGTCAGCGGAGAGAAAGGCGACCAACGGGGCAAGGATGCGCTCCGTCATTCCCCAGATGGGCACGGGGCTGACGTGGTAGGCGGGGAACTCACGGATGGCCTCGCCCAGTCGGATGCTGAAGGGGCGATAGGACTCGGGATGGGTTAGCGATTCCCATTCAATCCAAAGGTGGTCGGCGACCTCATGATTGGGGATGACATCCGGCCGGCGGGCGAGCGTGAAGAGGAAGGGTCGCACCATCAAGGGAGGCAGATGAGGAGAGCGAGGTGCGACATCGTCGAGCGCGCCGACCAGTTCACCGGGAGAGAGCACGATGCCGACCTCCTCTCCTGTCTCACGAATTGCCGTCTGCAAGAGGTCTGCGTCGGTCGGGCCGCTCCGTCCGCCTGGCAGGCCCATCTGCCCCGACCAGGGATCTCCGAGCCGCTCGGCCCGGCGGATCAACAGGATGGCGTCTGGATCTGGCGCCAGAATCAGGGCGACGGCCGCCTGCGCGAGTTCGGGCTCCTCCACCGTCTTGGGCATTCGCCCGGCGAAATGTTCGGCGAGCCTCGCCTGCAACCGGGTCATTCCATCTCCATCACAAATTGTCCAATCGCGGCGCCGAGTCCGGGTTTCCGCCATCGAAGACGACCTTCCAACTTCCATCGGCCTGCTTCCGCCAGATCGTCACGTACTTGCCCGTCGAGATGTGTCCCTTGCCGTCGGCGGTATAGTGCCGACTCTGCCAGATCCCGAGAGTGTATCCGAGGTCCCCGGCGGCGCTCGCAAACGCCATGGTGGGCTGCCAGGTCAACCGGAAGGTAGTGTCAGTGAATGCCGGCGCCATCGCGGCGCGGATGAATGCAACGCCCGGCGTGAATGGCTTGTCGGGATCCATCTGGACGGCGGAGCTGTCAAACGCGGCCATCCATCCCTCGAGTCCGCGTTCGGCGGTGGCCGCGGCAAAGGCCTCATCGGCGGCGATGAGTGATGCGCGCACCGCATCTGGATCGAAGTCGGGGAGCGCGGGGGTCGCCGGGGCACAGGCGGCGACCAGCAGTGCGACGAGGAGCCAGTGGGAGCGACGCATGGGTCATCCTGGACGGGGTCGAATGTGGCGGGAACATCCTTCGGTACGGCAGAGCGGAACGGGCGGATTCACCGGCTACCGCAAATGCCTGCCGAACCAAGCGAGGGTGGCGTCTGCCGCCATCCCAAA
>SPDF01000013.1 GCA_004525055.1 Gemmatimonadales bacterium
TCCTGGCCGCGGTGGCCGTCGCCGGCCCTCGCGGCGGGCGGACCACCGTGAAGACCGAAGCGCGCGCCCTCAGTCTCGTCATCGCGGCCGACATCAGCCGATCGATGCTGGCGGAGGATGTGGCGCCGAGCCGGCTCGGACGCGCGAAGCGGGAGGCGCGGCGCCTGGTGCAGGACCTCGATGGCGACCGGCTCGGTCTCCTGGCGTTCGCGGGCCGCAGCTATATCCTCACCCCGCTCACGGTGGATGGAGGAGCGGTCGCGCTCTATCTCGACGGGCTCGACCCCGACCTGGCGAGCCAAGGCGGGACGAACCTCGCCGCGACCTTGAACCAGGGGCTCGAGCTCCTCGAGGCCACCACCGAAATCTCCGACCGGGTGCTGGTCGTCTTCACGGATGGGGAGATCCACGACTCGATGTCCTCGGTCACGGAAGCGGCGCTCGCCATCAAGGAGGCTGGCATCCGCCTGATTCTCGTCGGCGAAGGCACGCCGGTGCCCGTCAAGATCCCGATTCGGGATCCGTCGGGACAGCTGATCGAATACAAGCTCGATCAGGAGGGCCAGGTGGTCGAGACCCGCCTGCATGAGGATGTGCTGCGCGCCACCGCGGACGCTGCCGGCGGAACGGTGGTTCCCGCGTCGCTTTCAGATCAGGCCGGCTCGGTGCGGGATCTTGTGGCGGCCTTCAAGCGGAGTCCAAGTACGGAGAGCCGTGCCGCCGACCTCCGGCCCATGGGCTGGCTGCCCCTCCTGCTTGCGGCGGTGACGCTCCTGGGTGTCACGCTCCTTCGCCGTGGCGCCTCGCTGCTTCTGCTCGCCATCGCCCTGGCACTCCCCGCGACGGCACACGCGCAGCGTCCATCCGATGGAGCGCGGGCGCTCACTTCCGGCGACCCCACCGGAGCCGCCGGCGCCTTCCTGCAGGAGGCCAAGGAGGGCGGTCATCGGGATACGGCGTTCTACAACGCCGGTACCGCCGCCCTCCGCGCCGGGGACTTCAAGGTGGCACGGCGCGCACTGCGCGAAGCCACCAGGACCACCGATCCGGGACTGCGCTACCGGGCGCTCTACAATCTCGGCGTCGTCGATCTCCGGGCGGCGTTGGCCGACTCGGCGCAGCGGGACACCCTCGTCGGGGAAGCCGCCACCCATCTCCGCGAGGCGCTCCTGCTCGAGCCGGGCTCCGCGCGTGCCAAGTGGAACCTGGAACTGGCCGAGCGCATGCGACCACCCCCGCCGCCGTCCGGTGGCGGTGGGCAGCAGCCGCCTCCGCCGCAGGGCGGGCAGCAGCCGAAACCTCCGGAGCAGCAACAGGACCAGAGCCGCGGGCTGACGCGGGAGCAGGCGGAACAGATTCTGAATTCGGTGGAGCGCGAGGAACGCGCCACCCGAAACCGTCAGCTGCAACGGCTCTCCGGTGGGATGGGAGGGGCCAAGGATTGGTAGCGACCTTCCTGGTGCTGGCCGCACTCCAGCAGGCACGTCCACCGGAATTGACGGTCAACCTCGATCGCGATGAGGTGGCGGTCGGCGAAGAGGTGTTGCTCACCGTCAAGACCAGAAGTGCGTCGTCGGGCCCCATCGAGCTGCGGCTCGGCGCCGCGGACGGCTTCGTGGTGGTGTCTCGCACGGAGGGGACGAGCGTCAACCCGAACGCCGCCGTCTCGCGTGTCAAGACGATCGAGCTGCGGCTCCGGGCTATCCGTTCCGGGAAATGGAACTTCGGTCCCTTCCAAGCCCGGCAGGGTGATACCATCGCCGAGGTCGGGGCGCTGACGGTCAAGGTCACCGACACCGGCAGTGCCGCGGTCGCCGCCCAGATCAATCCCCGAATCAAACGACTCCTGGAACGGGCGCGGCCACCGACCAAACCGGGGGAGGTCGGGTTGTCGCTGCTGCTGTCGAGCCCCAGGGCCACCGTCGGCGAGCAAGTGGACATTGTGACGGCGGCCTGGTTCCCACGAGAGCTTCGCCTCCGGCTCCGTCGGGCGCCGACGCTGGTGCCCCCGGCGGTTGAAGGCATGTGGAGCTATCCTCAGCCGGCCCCGGTGGGTATCGCCGCGAGTCGGCAGGTCGGCGGTGTCTGGTATGATCTCTTCGTGGCGCACCAAATTGCTTTTCCGGTCCGGAGCGGGGAGTTGACGATCTCACCGGCACAGATGCAGTACTCGGTGCCGCTTGCGCTCCAGTTCTTCAGCCAGGAGGAACGGTTCGCCGTCAGCAGTGACAGTGGCTACATCTCGGTCCGCCCTATCCCGGAGGATGGGAGACCCGCCGGCTTCGTGGGTGCGGTTGGCACCGACCTGTCGCTGGATCGGGTGCTCGATCCGCCCACGGCGCGTGCACGAGAGCCAATCCACGTCTCCGTCGTCCTCAAGGGGAAGGGAAACGTGACGCTCTGGCCGGCGCCTGAGCTCACGTGGCCCGTGGGCGCCCGCGCCTATCCTGAACTCGTCAAGGAGCGACCGGAGACGCGTGACGGTGTTGTCATCGGCACGAAGAGCTTTGGCTATTCGCTCGTGCCCGACGCGGTGGGCACCTTGGCGCTGCCCGCGATCGAGTACACCTACTACGATCTCGGAACCCGCAGCTTCCGTGTCGCGAAGGTGGCCGCGATGTCACTTCCAGTGGCCGAAGCGGCCGCCCTCGCCGAAGGCGCCCTGCCACCCCCACTGCTCAAGGCGCGTCGCGGGCTCATCCCCAACAACTTCATCACGCTCCCCGGTCGCTGGGGCTGGCTGATGCTGGGCTTCGGGCCACCGATTCTCTGGGGCGTGCTTCAGCTGGTCGCACGGCGCCGGCGCCGGCCGGCCGCGGTGCCCGGCTCGTCCCGCATGAGCGCCCGGACCGTCGAGATCGAGCTCGACGGTCTGGTGACGGGGCTGGCCCCGGCCGCCATCGTGACCGGCAATGACTCTGACCTTTCCGCTGCCCTCCGCGCCGCCGGCCTGGAGCAGGGCACCGTCCTGGCGCTGTTGGAACTGCGGGGAATGTTGCGCGCGCTGCGCTACGCCCCTTCGCAGGAGGGGCAGGACGAGGATATTGTGGCGCGGTGGCAGGCGATCCGAAGCGAGTTGGTCGGCGGGGGCCGCCGCCGACGGGTGTCTCATGGACTCCTTACCTCGCTGCTCTTGCTGCATCTGTTGGCGGGTGCCGCGGCGGCGCAGGAGCGGTCGGCGGAGGGGTTGTATGAGAGCGGCGCCCTCGCCGCGGCTCGGGCTGCATTCGCCGCAAGGGCCGAGGCCGAACCGCTCATTCCGGCCCATTGGTACAACCTGGGTGCGGCCGACTATCGCCTCGGCGAACCGGTGCTGGCGAGTGCCGAGTGGCACCGGGCGCTGCGGCTGGCACCGCGAAATGGCACCGTGCGGCAGGCGCTCCAGCTGACACCTCCTCCGGATCCGGTTTCGGCGAGCCGCCTCTGGACCGCGCCTGTTACCCCAGCGGAACTCGCCCTCGTCGCGTTGCTGCTCTGGCTGATCACCTGGGTCGGAGTCTTTTTTCGGCCGGCGTTCCTCCGCCGATGGGCCTGGATCGGCGCTGCCGCGCTCCTGTTTGCCGGTGTCACTGTGTGGCTGTCATATCGCTACGCCCGACCGGTTGACCTGGTGCTCCAGGCGGTTCCCCTGCGGGTGAGCCCGCACGGCCGCGGCTCGGCGGTCGCGGCGCTCGACGAGGGGCAGGCGCTGCTCCGCCTCCAGAGCCAGCGCGGGTGGCATCTGGCGCAGGATCCATCGGGTCGGCTCGGGTGGGTGCCCGGCGACGCCGTCGTCCCAATCGAGCCGGATTAGATTGCAGGCATGCCACGCCGTATCTCCATCTTGCCCGATGCTGTCGCCGACCAGATCGCCGCAGGCGAGGTCGTGGCGCGCCCCGCGTCGGCCCTCAAGGAACTCGTCGAGAACGCGATTGATGCCGGGGCTACGCGCGTCCGGATCGCGATTGAGAACGGTGGCAAGACACTGATCGAGGTGGCCGACGACGGATGCGGGATGGGCAGGGAAGATGCCGTCCTCTCCCTCGACCGTCACGCCACCAGCAAGATCCGCAGCGCCGCGGACCTGACCGGCGTCACCACGTTCGGATTCCGCGGGGAGGCGCTCCCCGCCATCGGTTCCGTCAGCCGTTTGACCCTCACAACGGCGGAAGAGGGCGACGAGGGCACCGAACTGCAGGTGGTTGGGGGTCGGCTGGAGCACGTGGGACCGGTGGCGCGCCAGCGCGGCGCTACGGTCATCGTGCGAGGGCTCTTCTTCAACACCCCTGCCCGCCGAAAATTCCTTCGTTCGGCCGCAAGTGAGTCACGGGCTGCGTACGAGGCGGTCGCGACGCTGGCGCTCGCGCATCCCGCGGTCGGGCTTGAGTTCACACAAGACGGGCAGGCGCGCCTGGCGGCCCCACCGGGCCAGGAAGAGACCGATCGGCTCGTGGCGGTCTGGGGGCGCGACCTCGTCGGCACGCTGGTGGGCGTGGATTACGCCGCCGGCGCCTTCCGAATCTCGGGTTTTGTCCAGCGTCCCGGCGATGCGTCGCCCACCGGCCGGCGCACCCAGCTGTTCGTGAACGGCCGGCCGTTCCGCGATCCCTTCCTGGTGCGCGCGGCGGAGGCTGGGTACAGGGCGGCGATCCATCCTGGAGACCGGCCGTCACTCTATCTGCGAATCGACCTCGCCCCGGAAGAGGTGGATGTCAACGTCCACCCCTCCAAGATGGAGGTCCGGTTCCGGGACCGGATCGGCCTCGAACGAACGATGGAGGATGCTGTCCGACAGGCGATCGGTGCCCTTGTCGCGGCGGCACCGGTGGGGGACTGGCGTCCGATGCCGGCCGGTCACGCGTCGCTCGATGCGCAGGCCATCGTCTCCTCGCTGTTCGGTGACGAGGCGCCGTCCGCACCGCCATCCGAGTCGGGCACATCGGAAACGGTGGGGGCCGCCGATCCATTCGCGGAGGGCCTCACCCAGCTCTTCGAGACCTACATCGTGTATCAGGCCGCGGAGGGGGTCGTCTTCGTCGATCAGCACTCGGCGCACGAGCGGGTGCTCTTCGAGGAGGTCATGGCGGCGATTGCCGGGGCGGGCGCGCCGGCGCAGCGACTGCTCATCCCCGCGACCGTGGACCTGACGGACGAGGAGCTCGACGCGCTGGAGCGGCACCGTGAAACACTCGAACGAGTCGGCTTCACGGTGGAAGAATTCGGCGGCAATACGGTCGCGCTCCACGCGGTGCCGACGCCCCATCCTCGGTTCGATGCCGTGGCGTGCTTTCAGGATATGATTGCCGACCTGGCACGCGGTCGATTTGGTGGCTGGGCGAATCCGCTCGATCGGTTCGGTGCGACCTACGCCTGCCGCGCGGCGGTCAAGGCCGGGCAGCGCCTCAGCCAGGCGGAAATGCGCGAGCTGCTGTTGCGGCTCTTCGCGACGGCGTTGCCCCCGCACGATGTCCACGGTCGTTCGACCATCGTGCAGTTGCCACGGGAAGAGCTCGAGCGGCGCTTTGGCCGTCGATAGAGTCCCCGTCCTCGTGGGACCCACTGCGGTGGGGAAGACCGCGGTGGCGCTCGCTCTGGCCACACACTGGCCGCTCGAGATCATCTCCGCGGATTCTCGGCAGGTGTACCGGCGGCTCGACATCGGCACCGCCAAGCCGACGCGGAAGGAACGGGCGCGCGTCCCGCACCACGGCGTCGATATCCTGGATCCGGGCCACCGCTTCAGTGCGGGCCGCTGGGCGGCCGCGGCGAGCGCCTGGATCGAGATGGTGCAGGCGCGCCAACGGGTGCCGGTGGTCGTCGGGGGAACCGGGCTCTATGTTCGGGCGTTAATGGACGGTCTCTTTCGCGAGCCGGCACTCGATGCCGTGCGGCGGAAGGGGCTCGAGGCCTATCTGGCGGGCCTCACACCGGCAGAGTTGGTCCGGTGGGCAAGTCGGCTCGACTCGGAGTACGCTGGTGGGGGGCGGCAACGCGCGCTCCGCTGCATCGAAATGGCGTTGATGACCGGCCACCCCCTGACCCATTGGCAACGCGCCGCGCGGGAAGGGCGTCGGTTCCAGCCATGGTATGTCGTCCTCAGCGTCCCCCGGCCAATCCTGCATCAGCGGATCGAGCGGCGCGCCGCCGAGATGGTGCAGCGCGGGCTGATCGAGGAAGTCGCATCGGTGCTCGCGGAGGGCCACGCCGCCCACGCCCCGGGGCTCGATGGAATCGGGGTCAAGGAGGCGGTGGAATACCTGCACGGCAAACGCTCGCGCGAATCGGTGGCGGAGGCCATCACCATCAGCACCCGGCAGTACGCCAAGCGACAGGAGACCTGGTTTCGCCATCAACTGGAAGGCGATGTGCTCCGGCTTGACGCCACGCGACCGGCCACCGACCTCGCTGCGGACATCGCGGCGCATTGGAGTGAGTCATGAAAATCGGCATCACCTGCTACCCGACGTACGGCGGATCCGGCGCGGTCGCCACCGAGCTCGGGCTCGAGTTGGCCCGGCGCGGCCACGAGGTGCATTTCATCACCTACGCATCGCCGTTCCGCCTGCGGGGTGGATTCGCCGAGCGGGTCTTCTACCACGAAGTCGAAACACGGCACGGGGCCTACCCGCTGTTCGACCATTTCCCCATCACCCTGGCACTGGCATCGCAACAGTACGAGGTGAGTCGCCGGGAAAAGCTCGATCTGCTGCACGTGCACTACGCGATCCCGTATGCCACGACGGCCTGGATCGCACGGGAGATGCTGGCCAGGGAGCATCCCATCAAGGTGGTGACCACGCTCCACGGCACCGACATCACGCTCGTCGGGCAGGAGTCGAGCTTCTTCGATATCACCAAGTTCTCCATTGAGCGCTCTGACGAGGTGAGCGCCGTCTCCGAATTTCTCCGCAGCGAAACGCTTCGCGCCTTTGGGCCGGTGCATCCGAATCTCCGGGTCATCCCGAACTTCGTCAACCTGGACGAATACCACTCAGTCGAATCCCCGAAGCGGGAGGGCCTGGCGCCGGCCGACCACAAGATCATCAGCCATACCTCCAATTTCCGGGAGGTGAAGCGGGTCAGGGACGTGATCCGGATCTTCTCCCGGATTCGACGGGCGATGCCCGCCACGCTGTTGATGATCGGGGATGGCCCTGAGCGGGCCGACGCGGAGCGCGAGGCAGAACGGTTGGAGGTCTCGGCGGACGTCCGGTTCCTCGGCCGACTGGACCGGGTGGTGGAGCTGATGCAGGCGACGGACCTCTTCCTGCTCCCGTCGCAATCGGAGTCGTTCGGTCTCGCGGCCCTCGAGGCGATGGCCTGCGGGGCCCCCGTGGTGGCAAGCCGTGCCGGGGGTCTCCCCGAGGTGATTGAGGACGGCATCAACGGCATTCTCGAGCCGGTCGGCTCGGTGGAAGCGATGGGGCGGCGCGCCGTGGAACTGCTCCGCGATCCTGCCAAGCACGAGGCCATGGCCCAGGCGGCGGGACGGAAGGCCGCCGCATTCTCGGCGGAACGCGTCGTGCCGATGTACGAGGCGATGTATCGCGAGGCGCTGGGTTGATGGGTCTCATTCTCCTGTTGCAGGCCGCCCTCCTCGGTCTGGTCGAGGGCATCACCGAGTTCATTCCCGTCTCTTCTACCGGCCACCTCATCGTGGCGGGCGAGCTGCTGGGATTCACCGGCGAGCGGGCCAAGACCTTCGAGATCTTCATCCAGCTCGGGGCCATCCTCGCCGTCGTCTGGCTGTACCGCGATCGCTTCCTGAGCATCTTGCGCAGCCTCAGAACCAGCGCCAAGAGCCGGGTCTTCGTGCTCAACCTGGCCCTGGGGTTCCTGCCGGCGGCGGTCATCGGCCTCTGGGCGCACCGCTGGATCAAGGCGCACCTTTTCACCGTGCCCACGGTGGCCGGCGCCCTGGTTGTCGGTGGGATCGCCATCCTGTTTATCGAGCGCACCCGGCCGGTGCAGCGGGTCGCCACGGTGGACGAGCTGCCGCCCAGATTGGCGTTTGGGGTCGGCGTGGCGCAGGTGCTCGCGCTGTTCCCTGGTGTGTCCCGCGCGGGCGCGACGATACTCGGTGGCTATCTCCTGGGCCTCTCCCGGACGGCGGCAACCGAATTCTCGTTCTTCCTCGCCGTCCCGGTCATGGTGGCGGCCACCCTGCTCGATGTGGTCAGCAGCCGCAGTCACCTGTCGGCTGCGGACATCCCCATGTTCACCGTCGGATTCGTGGTCTCCTTCCTGAGCGCGCTCGTGGTGATCCGGGCCTTCATCGGCTTCGTCGCCAAGCGGGACTTCACTCCGTTCGCCTGGTACCGGATCGTCGCCGGTGTTGCGCTCCTCGTCTGGTGGAAGGCCGGCGGCGGGTGATTCCAGGTATCTGGCTCGACGTCGTGGACTCCACGCTTGATGAACTGCACTCCCGAGCGGCGGACGGTGCAGGGGACGGCATGTGGGTGGTGGCCGCGGAACAGCGCGCAGGGCGCGGGTCGCGGGGCCGGACCTGGCACTCCCCGCGAGGCGGGCTCTGGCTGAGCGTGCTGCGGCGCGGCGCCGCCTCACCGAGTGGATTCGAGTTGCTGAGTCTGCGCGCCGGGCTCGCGATTGCCAGGGTGCTGGACGGGCTTCCCGCGGTCGTCCCCGTCATGCTGAAATGGCCCAATGACCTGGTCGTGCGGGATCGGAAGGTTGGAGGGGTGCTCGCGGAGGCGCGATGGCAGGGGGAGCGGCTGCAATGGTTGGCTATTGGCCTCGGGCTGAATGTCGCGAACACCGTTCCGGTCGCGTTGGCCGATCGCGCGGCGGCGCTCTCTGATTTCTGCGCGGAGACGACGGTCGAGGCCTTGGCGGAACCGCTCGCGCGGGCGCTCGGCGAGGTGGACCTCGAGACGCCGGCCCTTACCCCGGTCGAGCTCGCCGAGTTCGCCAGCCGGGATTGGCTCCTTGGACAGCCCGTCGACACTCCGATTTCGGGAACCGGTGCGGGCGTGAGCCCCAACGGCCGCCTCCTGGTGCGGGATGCGCTGGGTCACCTGCACCAGGTCTCGGCGGGCGAGGTGGCCACCCGCTGAGTCCCGCCTTACCGACCGGCCACTCC
The DNA here is from genome assembly GCA_004525055.1 of Gemmatimonadales bacterium. Classification (GTDB taxonomy): domain Bacteria; phylum Gemmatimonadota; class Gemmatimonadetes; order Gemmatimonadales; family GWC2-71-9; genus SPDF01. The sequence continues at coordinate 9,080 of SPDF01000013.1, forward strand.
ACGCCTAGATTCCCCTCATGCTTCTCGCGCTCGACATCGGCAATACCGAGATCACCGTGGGCCTCTTCCGGGGCGACCAGGTCACCGCCCACTGGCGGCTGACCACGAACCCTGACCGCACCCCGGATGAATGGGGCACCGCGATCGGGACCTTCCTGCTCCACGCCGGCCATTCGCCCAACGAAGTACGCGGGGTCATTCTCGCCTCGGTGGCCCCGCATATCACCGGGAGCGTGAAAGCGGGCATCGAGTCGGCCACCGCATGCTCGGCGGTGTCCATCGACCCGCGGTCGCCGCTTCCCCTCCGGTTGGATGTGGACGAGCCGCTGAGCGTCGGCGCCGACCGGATCGTGAACGGGCTCGCCGTGCTCGAGTTGATTCGCGCCGACGCCGTGGTCGTCGATTTCGGGACCGCGACCACCTTTGATTGCATCACCGGCGACGGCCGGTTCATCGGCGGCCCCATCATGCCGGGCCTTCGCACCTCGGCGGACCAACTGACACGGCTCGCCGCCAAGCTGCCCGCCACCGAACTCGTTGCACCGGAGCGCGTCATCGGGCGCCGAACTGACGAATGCATCCAGGCGGGAGTGCTGTTCGGCGCGGCCGATGCCGCCGACGGCATGCTGCGCCGGATCTCCGCCGAATGGCCCACCCCAACCAAACCGGTGGTCGTTGCCACCGGCGGGTTGGCCGGAGTCATCGCGCCGTTTTCGGAGTTGATCACGCGTATCGAACCGGACCTCACGCTGCGCGGACTCCGCATCGCGGCGGGACATCTCGGGCTCCGCTGGTGAGCGACGCCGCAGGTTCTCCACTCCGCCGCACGGGTTATCGTCTCTTCGGCCCCTCCTTTGACTACCTCCTGCATACCCGTCCCGCCGAATGGCCCATCATGGCCGCGCATTCCGCGCTCGGGTATGTCCTGGCCGTCGGTATCTCGGCGGCCGCGGCTGGCGTGTCGCTCGGTGCGGCGGTCTTCGGTCTCGTCCTCTGGGTCGTATTCCTGAACGGCGGGACCCTCGCCATCAACTCGGCCTTCGACAAGGACGAGGGAGATATCGGGTACCTCCGGCAACCACCACCGGTTCCGCCGCACCTGTTCGGGTTCGGGATGGGGTTGATGGTGGTTGGCGGAGCGCTCTCCCTGCAACTGCCCAGCGGGTATACGGCGGCGTACGGCGCCTGCTTCGTGCTGTCCGTGCTCTACTCGGTGCCGCCATTCCGCTTCAAGGCGGTGGCGGGCGTGGACTGGATCATCAACATGGTCGGGTTCGGTGCGCTGACGCCGTACGCCGGCTGGGCGCTGACGGGTCGCCCACTGGACCGGCCGACGTTCCTGATTTTCGCCGCCTTCGCTCCACTCTTCGCAGCCCTGTATCCCCTGACACAGATTTACCAGTTCGAGGAAGACCGGCGCCGCGGGGACAAGACTCTGGCGCTGATGCTCGGTGAGCGGGTGAGCCTGCTGCTCGTCGCCTTCGGGGCCTGGTTCGCGGTGCTCCTCCCCTGGCTGGCCCGAAGCCAGACCATGACCTCTGACCAGCACCAGCGGGGGATGTACGCGGCGCTGGGCGCCTGGGCCATTACCGACCTCACCATCGCCCTGGGGTTCGGACTGATCTGAACCCTTGGCCGGGTGGTTGGCCGTCCGTTATTATTGGGTATTCCACACTCTCCGGGAGTCGGCATGAGTACCGCAGTTCGCGCCGCGTCAGGCACCGACCTGACCGACCTGCCCTACGTCCTCCGCTCCGCGGTCACGCTGGGCGTCATCACCGCCGCGGTCGTGGTGGCGCTGTCGTTCATCACCCGGTACCTGGCTGGGGCGGCGGAGTTCGGTCTCGGCGCCGTGGTGCTGGTGGCCGGCCTTGCCGCGGTGACCTTCATGCCGGGGAACTGGACCAAGCCCCGGACCATCGAGGGCATCGCCGGAGCGGCTGGTCTCGGGCTCGCGGCGACTGTGGTGTTCATGGTGATCGACGTTTCCGTACTCCAGCCGACCGGGATGTACACCAACCGGTGGCGCGAGATCGGCGGGGGAAGCAACTGGTGGTACCACCCCGTCTGGTGGATGGTCGGGACCTACCTGCCGTGGATGGGCGCCCAGATCCTGGCGAGCCAGGCGCGCGGGGGTGCGGTCTCGATTCCCAAGGGGATGGTCACCGCCCTCGTCTTGACCGTCGTCTGCTGGGTGCTCGCCGTGATGGTCCACTTTCCGGGCGCTGGCTGGAACCTTGGCAGCTTCGGCGTGGCCTTTCTTCCCGGCGTGACCCTCACGGCGGTGCTGGGAGCGGTCAGCGGTCGGCGTAGCTGAGGCGATGCGCGCGAAGATCATCGTTCTCCGCGCCTCCGGATGGCTGCTGACGCCTATTGTGGCGTTGGCAGCCGCTTTTCTTGGGGCACTCCTCGGCACCGTCCTGGCTGCCCTCCTTCCCAATCCTGTCCATGGGGTGGTCCTCACCATGCTCATGGGCGGTGTGGCTGGCTTCGTGACGGTGCATTATTGGCTTCGGGCGCTCCGGCGCTCCCCCCGGCTCCAGCACGCGCTTCATGTCTTACCCGACGGCACACCCGAGGTCGCCGCTTCCGCCGACACCCCACCGAGCGAACCGGAACATTGATACGCTGCCCCCGAGTCGGTTCGATGCTCTGCCTCATGCTCGCACTGGGGTGCACCGACGACCCGCCGCCGCCCCAGCAGACGGTGGAGGCCGACGCAACGCCACGGACCACCGCCTTCCCGACGCTCCCCGACTCACTGGTGCTGACGGCGCCGCACGGTGTCACCATCTGGTTTTCAGGTGCGCGCACGGGAACGGATTCACTCGGCGCCACCTGCACTGAACGCGGGCTGGTCATCGCGCGGGATAGCGTCAGGACGCTCGTCCCGCTGCTCATGACCGGCACCGCCCCGGTGCTCGTCACTGACACGACCATCCGTGCCCGCATCTGGCTGCACTGCCGGCCCGGCAATACCTACGAGGTGAACTTGCGCACCGGTACCCCGACGCGGGTGAAGTGACCGCCATCCCACGCGACGTCTTCCGCGGCACACTCGGCCTCTTCGCCGCCGCCATGCTGCTGACGCCGGGCCGAGCCGATGCGCAGGGGCTGGGCGTGGGGGCCTCGTGGTACTCTGGATCACCGGAGACCTACTGGATCGTCAGCGTCGGGATGTCGCGGAGGCTGAGCTCGGCGCTCTCCACGACGATCTCCGGTTCATGGTGGTCGCCGGAGAACAGCGGGGGTGGTGATCTCGTCGGCGCCGGGCTCGATCTCAATCTCTGGCGCGGTGGGAACCCCGGGGCGTATCTCGTCGGTGGAGTGGGGGGAGGACTCGGATTCAGCGGCGCCGATGTGCTCTACGGCACCTATTCAATAGGCTTGGGCTACGACTTCCGGATCTTCAAGGCGGTCGGGTTGGGTGCGGAGGCGCGCTGGGTGGGGCTGACCCAGGGTGGCAACGAAGGGGTGCAGGTCGGTATCCGCCTCGGCGGCGGGATGCGGCGGAAGGCCGCGCAGCCAGCGACACCAGCCGCAGCCGCGACCACGCCCCCAAGCTCGGGCACCTCCGCCGTGCCCGCAGGAGTCTCGGGTACGGCCCTCTCGATGTCGGTGGTCGAGACCGCACTGGGCGTGATGGGAACGCCCTACACCTGGGGCGGGAGCAGCGCGAACGGATTCGATTGTTCCGGGTTGATCCAGTATTCCTTCAGTGCGCACGGCGTGCAGCTGCCGAGGACGAGTGCCGACCAGGCAACGCAGGGCGTGGCGGTGGAGCGGAACCTGGCGGCATTGGCCCCGGGGGACATCCTGACGTTCTCGAGCGGGGCAGGCGGGACGCAGGTGTCCCACGTCGGGCTGTATCTGGGTGGCGGAGAGTTCATCCACAGTGCCACGAATGGCGTGCAGAAGAGCGTTCTCAGTGCCACCGATCCCTACGGCAAGTGGTGGTGGGCGCGCTGGGTCGGGGCCCGGCGGGTGCTGCCCACCTAGTCGTGGTCCATATGCTCGTGATCCATCTCTCCTTCGCCTGACGGCTTCCCGATTTTTTCCAGCATCGCAATGTCGGCCTCGATGTCCGGGTTCTCCGGATTCAGTACCGGCCAGTCTGCCAGCTTGTCAGGCGCAAAGGCGCCGGCAAGCAAACCCATGGCACCGCTCGGAATCATCTTTCCGGTAATGTTGTTGTAATCGGCGCGCACTCGATACTTCCGGCCTCTGGTGAGCTTGAGCCCATCACCGCGCACGCCGTAGTACTTCCGCGGCATGTTGAGCAGGAGGCCAGACGGGTCAGTCTTCACCTTCAGCATGATGATGGTCTTTCCGCTTTCCACTTCCTCCAGCGACACGAACTCCGCGTAGTCGTGTACGTGCCCGCCGATGGCCAGCACGCGACCGGTCAGCGGCATCGTGAACTCGTACGACTTCGAGGAGCGCCCCGCGGGGAGGTCGTAGGAATCGGTGACGCGGTTGTAATTCACGTCCATGTAAATGGGCAGGATGGTCCGGGGCCGTGGCGCGAGGTTCTTCGGGCTCCAGGCGAGGCGCACGGTGAGCCATGCCCCCTCGATGTCAGCATCGCCGAGGTTATTCCAGGCGGCGTACATCGCGAGCCGGTACCCCGGCTCCATCGGCATCCCGATCGTCTTCGGGATGCTGACATTGCCGGTCTCCGATCCTGCCGCCACCATCCGTTCGACGGCGGGGTAGAGCAGCTGTCGCCGGTCGAAGTTCATGATGTTGAGGTGGTGAACGAGCTGGCTGCCGAGTGCCCCTCCCTTCGCGTCGGTCACCTCGATGTCGAAGCCACGAAACCAGGCCTCCATCGGCCATTCGAAGCGGAGCAGGGGGGTCGTGGTGCCGGCCATCCCGTGCATCTTCCCGTGATCCATGTTCGCGGGCATGTGCGCGATGGTGAACGGGCCGGCAGTCACCACCACTTCCTTCCGCGACGAATCGACCGTGACGCGAATCGTCGGACCCGGCTCGGGCGCCTGGACCGTGAGAAGCAGGGGGGCGACGAACATGACGGCGGATGTCAGCATGGTCCATTTCCTGGTTTGAGCGAGGACGACTGCAGGTTGAAGCATAGTCGGAGGCGAAGGTCTGAATAAGTGTGAAGAATATCCCAAATGTCCGAATGGCAGGCGGCTGGTCGACTCGGCACACCGGTCGGAAGATCGACCGCGAGAACCCTGTCATTCTGGCTTAGCACTCTGGCCCGCGGATTGCCAATCCAGGGGTCCAGACGGCTTGACATCGGACCATTTCAGATTACGTTTCCGGTGTTCTGGCACTCATGGTGTTAGAGTGCCAATCCGTTGTGGTTTCGTATCTTACACCATCCCATTCATGTTGCTGGAGGCAGGAAATGTCCACTGCGACCAAGAGCAAGACGAAGGTGAGCCTTAAGCCGCTCGAAGACCGCGTCATCATCATGCCGTCCGACGATGCCGAGAGCATGCGCGGCGGTCTGTACATTCCCGACACCGCCAAGGAAAAGCCGACACAGGGTTCCGTGATCGCCGTCGGTCCCGGCCGGATGGACAAGGGTGTCCGCGTCCCGATGGATCTGTCGGTTGGTGACAAGGTCATCTACGGCAAGTACAGCGGCACGCCGTACCAGCTCGGCGACGACGAAGTCATCATCATCAAGGCATCGGACATCCTCGCCAAGATTGGCTGAGCGTCCGCAACACATTTCAGGAGAATCGCGACATGTCATCAAAGGAACTGATGTTCAGCGTGGACGCCCGCGCCAAGCTCAAGAAGGGCGTTGACCAGCTCGCCGAGGCGGTCAAGGTGACCCTCGGTCCCAAGGGCCGGAACGTCGTCATCGACAAGAAGTTCGGCTCGCCGACGATCACCAAGGACGGCGTCACCGTCGCCAAGGAAATCGAACTGGCGGACCCGATCGAGAACATGGGCGCCCAGATGGTGAAGGAAGTCGCCACCAAGACGTCCGATCTCGCCGGCGACGGCACCACCACCGCCACCGTGCTGGCCCAGGCGATCTTCCGCGAGGGCCTGAAGAACGTGACCGCCGGGGCCAACCCGATGGAGCTTAAGCGGGGGATCGACAAGGCGGTCGAGTTGATCGTCGCGGAGCTCAGTCGTCTCTCGGTCACGACGACCGGCCGCAAGGAAATCGCCCAGGTGGGCGCCATTTCCGCCAACAACGACAAGGAAATCGGCGACCTGATCGCCGAGGCGATGGAGAAGGTCGGCAAGGACGGAGTCATCACGGTCGAAGAGGCCAAGGGTCTTGAGACCACGCTCGAGACGGTTGACGGCATGCAGTTCGATCGCGGCTACCTCTCGCCGTACTTCGTCACGGACCCGGAGAAGATGGAGGCCGCGCTCGAGGCCCCGTACATCCTGATCCACGACAAGAAGATCTCGGCCATGAAGGACCTGCTCCCGGTCCTCGAGAAGGTCGCCCAGACCGGCAAGCCGTTGCTCATCATCGCCGAGGACATCGAGGGCGAGGCGCTGGCGACCATCGTCGTCAACAAGCTCCGTGGCACCCTGAAGGTCGCTGCCGTCAAGGCGCCGGGCTTCGGTGATCGCCGCAAGGAAATGCTGCTCGACATCGCCAAGCTCACCGGCGGCAAGGTCATTTCCGAAGAACTCGGCTTCAAGCTCGAGAACGCGGTTCTGGACGACCTCGGCTCCGCCAAGCGCGTCACCGTGGACAAGGACAACACCACGCTGGTCGACGGCAAGGGCAAGGAAGGCGATGTGCAGGGCCGGATCAAGGAGATCCGCGCTGCCATCGAGAAGAGCACCAGCGACTATGACCGTGAGAAGCTCCAGGAGCGTCTGGCCAAGCTCGCGGGCGGTGTGGCCGTCATCAACGTCGGCGCCGCGACCGAGACCGAAATGAAGGAGAAGAAGGCCCGGGTCGAGGACGCGCTCCACGCCACCCGCGCCGCGGTCGAGGAAGGCATCGTCCCGGGCGGCGGCGTCGCGCTCATCCGGGCGCAGGCCGTGCTCGAGAAGATCAAGGGTCTCACGGTGGACGAGAAGATTGGCGTCGACATCGTGCGCCGCGCCATCGAGGAGCCCATCCGGGCCATCTCGATCAACGCCGGCGTGGAAGGCTCGATCGTCCTGGCCAAGGTGAAGGAGTCGAAGGAGAAGAACTTCGGCTACAACGCCGCCACGGACACCTACGAGGACCTGGTCAAGTCCGGCGTCATCGACCCGACCAAGGTCACCCGCACGGCGCTCCAGAATGCGGCGTCGATCGCGGCCCTGCTCCTCACGACCGAGTGCGTCGTGGTCGAGCGGAAGGAAGACAAGCCGGCCCCGGCAGGTCAGGGCGGCGGCGGCATGGGCGGGATGTACTAGTCCCCTCCGGCATCGCGGGACCAGGCGGGCGCACTCCGGTGCGCCCGCTTTGGCTTTCCGGCCA
>SPDF01000081.1 GCA_004525055.1 Gemmatimonadales bacterium
AGGCGATTGCTGCCGCCCCAGATCCCGATCAGGAAGTACATCGGGATCAGCATCAGTTCCCAGAACACATAGAACAGGAAGAGGTCGAGGCTGACGAAGACACCCAGGATGCCACTCAGCAGCACGAGGAGGAGGGCGTAAAACCCCTTCTCTCGCTGGGTGATGTAATTCCAGCTTCCGAGCACGCAGAGCGGCATCGTCAGCGTGGTGAGCAGCACCATGAAGAGTGAAATGCCGTCGATGCCAACCCGATAGGAAACGCCCCACCGGGGCATCCACGGCGCGACCGCCGTGAACTGCATCCCCGCTTCGGGGAGAAAGCTCCACCAGAGGCCCGCCGAGATGACGAACTCGGCCAGGGCGACGGCCAGGGCGAGCGATCGCGCGCGACTGGTGGGTGCGACCACGACGAGCACCGCCCCCACAATAGGGAGCACGAGGAGGACCGGGACGACCCAGGCCTGGTATCCAATGAGGTTCAGCATGTCGGCCATAGCGGGTCAGCCCATCACGACGAAGAAGATGCCGAGCACGCCCACGAGGAACACGGTCAGGTAGACGCCGACCTGGCCTGTCTGCAGCCGGGTCCCGATCCATCCGAGAGTGCGGGCCAGTCTGGCCGATCCCTCCACGCCTCCGCGGTCGATGAGCCCCTGGTCCACATCCTTCCACAGGACGCGGTCGGAGAACAGCACGAGCGGCCGGACAATGAGCGCGGCGTAGATCTCGTCCACGTAATACTTGTGGTAGAGGACCTTCCAGAAGCCCACCTCGGGTGCGGCCTGCCTCGCCGGCAGGATTGGCCGGGCCATGGTGACCCGGTACCCGAGGATCAGCCCGCCCACGGCAATCACGATCGCCAGACCGATCAGAATGAACTCCGTCTGGCCGTGCGGCATTTCCAGCGGGAAGACATGGTGTGCCCCCTCGGTGATCGGGTCGAGCCAGTGCTCGAGCTTGGCGTCACCACCGAAGAGTGCCGGCAGGTTCAGCATGCCGCCGACGGCGCTGAGGATGCCCAGCACGACCAGCGGCGCCGTCATGATGACGGGGGCCTCGTGGAGATGCTTCTGTTCCTCCGGGCCGGTTCGATTGTCACCAAAGAACGTCATGGCCATCAGCCGCGCCATGTAGAACGCGGTCAGCGCGGCGGCAATGACGCCGAAGAGCCAGAACACCCGAAACGCCGGAATCTCCGCTCCCCGGGCAAAGGCGGCGGCGAGGGTCTCGTCCTTGGAGAAGAATCCGGCAAACGGCGGGACACCCGCGATGGCGAGCGTCGCGATGGCCATGAGGGCGAAGGTCCAAGGCATGACGCGCCGGAGTCCGCCCATATTCCGCATGTCTTGCGCGTCCTCGTGGGAATGCGTGGCATGCTGCGCATGATGCATGGCGTGGATCACGCTCCCCGCGCCGAGGAAGAGGAGCGCCTTGAAGAACGCGTGTGTCACCAGGTGGAAGACGCCTGCCACATACGCCCCGGTGCCGACGGCCAGGAACATGTAACCCAGCTGGGAAACCGTGGAATACGCCAGCACCTTCTTGATGTCGTACTGCCGCAGCGCAATGGTGGCCGCGAAGAGTGCGGTCAGGGCGCCGACGCCGGCCACCACCGTGCTGGAGAACGGCGCCATGGCGAAGAGAATGTTGGTCCGGGCCACGAGGTACACGCCGGCCGTCACCATGGTCGCCGCGTGGATGAGCGCCGACACGGGCGTCGGGCCAGCCATGGCGTCGGGCAACCAGATGTACAACGGAATCTGGGCTGATTTACCGGTACACCCGAGGAACAGGAAGAGCGTGATGGTCGTGACCACGGCGCCGCCGGCCGCCAGCTGAAGCGGCGCCAGTTCAGCGATCTCCAGGAAATCGAGGCTCCCCAGCGTCGCCCAAATGATGAACATGGCGATCATGAACCCGAAGTCGCCGATCCGGTTGACGAGGAAGGCCTTCTTCCCCGCATCGGCGTTGGCCTTGTCGCCGTACCAGAATCCGATCAACAAGTAGGAGCAGAGGCCGACCCCTTCCCAGCCGATGAAGAGGACCGGAAGGCTGGATCCAAGCACCAGCACCAGCATGAAGACGACAAAGAGGTTCAGGTAGGCGAAGTAGCGGGCGTACCCCGGATCGCTCCGCATGTACCCGACGCTGAACAGGTGAATCAGGCTGCCGACGCCGGTTACCACCAGGAGCATCACCAGGGAGAGCCGGTCGACGAGCAGGCTCAGGTCGATGGAGAGCGCGCCAACCGGCACCCAGGTCCAGAGGGTGACCACCTGCGGCGTGCCGAGCCTGGCACCGGCGTAGCTCCGGAAGATGAGCGCGACGACCGCGAAGGCCCCGAGGAGCACGGCCGGCCCGACGACACTCACGGCGGTCTTGGCCCCGGGGCGCCAGATCGCCAGGGCACCATTGATCAGGAACCCGGCGAGTGGAAGGGCGACGGCGAGCCAGATCAGGTTGGCGGAGACGTACATCGTCAGCCCTGCAAGAGTGTGTTGGTCTTCAGGTCCACCGAAGTGGTGTGCCGGAAGACCGCGAGGATGATGGCCAGACCAACCGCCGCCTCGGCGGCCGCGACGGCCATCACGAAGAACACCATCAGCTGGCCGCCGACCCCATGGTACTGGGCGAGGGCGATGAACGTCAGGTTGACCGCGTTGAGCATCAGCTCAATGCACATGAAGAGCACGATGGCGTTGCGGCGGATCAGCACACCGAGGACGCCGATCGAGAACAGCAGGGCAGAAAACGCGAGCGCCGGCCCGAGGAGCATCAGATCCTCCTCTTGGCCAGCACCACGGCCCCGACGATGGCCGTGAGCAGCAAGAGCGAGGTGACCTCGAACGGCACCAGGTAGGTGGAGAAGAGCGGAGCGGCTATGGCGCCGATGACCCCCTGCCCTTCCGCTGCCTGGCGCGCCACCTCGGCGGTCTCGAACACGGCCGCGGGTGACAGGTCGGTCGTGCCCGTGAGCTCGAAGGCGAGCAGGGCGGGATCATAGCCTGCGAGGCGGAGAAGGAAGGCGCCCATCCCGACACTGAGGACCAGCCCCACCGCCTTTGCCCCGGGGCCACGGATATCGCTGGCGCCCTCGCCGAGGTGGAGCAGCATGATGACAAAGATGAACAGCACCATGATGGCGCCGGTGTAGACCAGCACCTGGATGGCAGCGATAAACGGCGCGCCGAGGATGAGGTACATCCCGGCGAGGGCCAGCATGGTCAGCACCAGCCAGATGGCCGCCGCCAGTGCGTTTCGCTGGAACACACAGAAGACTGCGGAGAGGACGGCGATGGTCCCCAACGCCATGAAGATCGTGTCGGCCACCTACTCCCCCCTCGGATCCGTCGGGTCCCAGAGGCTCGAGACCGGGTGGGTCTGGGCCGAGAGCCGCTCGAGGTCGTAGACGAACCGCCCGCGCTCGTACTCGGCATTCTCGTAGTGCACGCCCACGTGGATCGCCTCTTCGGGGCAGACTTCCTGGCAGTAGCCACAGAAGACGCACCGGAACTCGTCGATCTCATAGATCAGTGGATACCGGTTGCCCTCCTCGTCCTCCCCCGGCACAAGCTTGATGCAATTGGCGGGGCAGATCTGGGGGCAGAGGCCGCAGGCGACGCACTTGGATCGCCCCTGCTCGTCGGTGAGCATCCGGTGGGTCCCACGCCAGCGCGGACTGAGGGTCCACGTCTCCGTGCTGCGCTCCTCCGGGTACTGCATCGTGACCTTCCGGCGGAAGAGATGCCGGAAGGTGAGCGCCATCCCCTTGAGGGTGGCGCGCATGTAGCTCGCCTCGCGCCCGGGGCGCTGCATGACCTTGACGCCGATCGCCATGGCGAAGCCCTCAGACCGCCCGGGCCGGCCGTGAGGCCGACGCGGGAAGGTGAACGGAGACACCGCGGATCAGCCGTCCACGGTCCAGCACCCGGAACACCAGCACGAGCACTGGAATATTGAAGAGGAAGAGGAGCCCGAACCGCAGCGCGGTGCTCGCGGCGCCCAGCGGGCCGTCGACCAGCCAGAGCGCCACGGCAATGTACAGGATGTAGGCCAACCCCATCGGGATGAAGATCTTCCACCCCAAGGCCATCAGCTGGTCGTACCGGAAGCGCGGCAGAGTCCAGCGGATCCACATGAACAGGAAGAGGAAGAACAACATCTTCACGAAAAAGACGCCGGCGGTGGCCACGACCTGCAGCATGCCGCCTGCCTCATCCCAGTGGGTGAAGGGAATGTCCCAGCCACCGAGAAAGAGGGTGACGAACATCATGGAAATAGTCACCATGCCGGTGAACTCCCCGATCATGAACGCGGAGAACTTCATGGCGCTGTATTCCGTGTGGTAGCCGGCCACAAGCTCCGACTCCGCTTCCGGCATGTCGAACGGGACGCGATTGGTCTCCGCAAAACCGGACACGAGAAAGATGAAGGCAGAGAGGGCAAGCGGGAGGGCGAGCCAGCTGAACGGCCCCTGCTGCTGCACCGACACGATCTCCACGAACGAGACGTTGCCGACCAGCAGGAGCACCGGAATGACGCTCAGGCCCATCGCCACTTCGTACGAGACCATCTGGGCGGTGGCACGCAGCCCGCCCAGCAGGCTGTACTTGTTGTTGGACGCCCATCCGCCGAGCGCAATGCCGTACACACCAACCGAGCTGATGGCGAGGACCCAGAGGAACCCGATCGGCAGGACGGTCACCGTGGCCGGCGTGGCACCGTGGTGCACGAACCGGCCGAGGACCGGAAGCGTCATGTCGAACTCGAGCGGAATCGGCGCTGCCCAGGGGATGGTGAGCGGAATGATGAGCGCCGCCATCAACGAAATCGCCGGGGCAATGACGAAGAACACCTTGTTGGCGCCGTCGGGAATGACCTCCTCCTTGAGGAGGTTCTTGAGGCCGTCGGCGATCGGCTGGAACAGGCCCTTGGGGCCGGCACGGTTCGGGCCGATGCGATCCTGCATCCACGACGCAATCCACCGTTCCAGCAGCGTGGAGTAGGCGACGAGGAGCATCAGGAAGGTGAACACAGCCGCCGTCTTCACCACCGCGACCAGCACGAAGCCCTTGAGTTCGGGGGTCACCGGGCCGCCCCCGCCACATCCGCCGCGGCGAGGCTGCCCGTGAGGCCGAGCGTGCCATAGGAAAGGCCCGCCAATACCGCCCAGTTCGCGCCCAGCGCCGCGAACGCCTCGGCCGCCGTCGCAGGCAGCTCATCGACCCCTTCCATGGCGCTGGCCGCGATCCACCACGCCGGTCGAGCCAGGCCCGGGCCCGCCTTGGCCTGTTGATACCGCTGGACCCGACCGTCCCGATTCATCCAGGTGCCCTGTTCCTCGGCCATCGTGGTGACCGGGAGGACGAGCCCCGCCGTGACCCATGCCTCCGAGTCCACCGTCGCAAACACCACGACGTTGCCGGCCCCTGCCAGTGCAGCCGCCTCGACCTCGGTCAATGTCGCGTCGAGGACGACGACCAGGGACGCCTTCCCCGCCGCGGCAACGGCGGACGCCCAGGTCGCGTCATATCCGAGCGCACGGGCGCCCTGGAGGTTCGGCGCCCGCTCGGCACGCAGCGCCAAACCGGGCACGCCGGCAAGAGGCTCCTCGTCACCTATCGGGACCTGTACCGCTCCCGTGACCTGGTACCGACCAAGCAACCGGCTCACCCAACCAAGGGTCTCAAGGCTTGCGCGGCCCGACGCGAGCACCACCGCCGAGCCAGCACCGCCCCGCACCATCTGTCCCAGGCGATCGAGCGCCGTCTCCCAGTCGACGGCCAGCTGCTGATCGCCCTCGCGGACGAGCGGCATCTCGACGCGGTCGCCGCGGTTCATCCAGCGATAGTGCATCCGCCCTTCGTCACAGATGAAGTGACGGTTGACCTCGAGGTTGGGGCGTGGACGGAGCCGGACCACCGTGTTGTCGCGAGTGTCGATCGTGGTGTTGCAGCCCTGCGTGCAGCCGGGGCAGACGCTCGCGGTGCGATCGAGGTCCCAGGCGCGCGCCTTGTGGAGGAAGTCTTTCGAGATGAGCGAGCCGACCGGACAGAGATCGACCACGTTCCCCGCCCAGGGATGGTCGAGTTCGCGATCGGGGAATATGCCGATCGTGGCCCGGTCACCCCGTTCAGAGACGTTGAGGACACCGTCCTCGGCGACATCCTCCATGAAGCGGACGCACCGGGTGCAGAGGATGCATCGGTTAGGCACGTACAACACATCGGGTCCAAACTCCTCGACGGGGTTGTACCGCTTGGGATAGTCGTCGTGCCGCCCGGCGGCGCGACCTTCCTGGAAGGTGTAGTCCTGCAGTTCGCACTCGCCCGACTGATCGCAAATCGGGCAGTCGAGGGGGTGGTTCGCGAGCAGGAACTCCAGCACCCCTTCCCGGGCCTTCTTGGCCGGGGCGCTGTTCACGTGGACGACCTGACCCTCCGTCACCGTGGTGACGCAGGCCGGCATCAGCTTGGGAGCCTTCTCCACCTCGACCAGGCACATCCGGCACACGGCCGGTGACGGGAGCGAGGGGTGATAGCAATAGTGCGGAATGAGCACGCCGGCCTGCTTTGCCGCCTCGATGATCGAGGTGCCCTTGGGAACGCTCACCTGGGCCCCGTCGATCGTGACGGACACACGTTCGGTCATCGGATCAAGCCATTGCGAGCGCCGGCTGGCGCGCGCCGCTGAGGTAGGCATCGAATTCGGACCGGAACTTCTGGATCCCGCTCACGATCGGCGCGGCGCAGGAATCGCTCAGCACGCAGATCGTCTTACCGGTCATGTTCTCGGAGAGGTCGAGCAGCAGCTGGAG
>SPDF01000206.1 GCA_004525055.1 Gemmatimonadales bacterium
CTTCCCGTCTTGCATACTTTCCGTACCGGGCACTCCCCACACTTCGCGATTCTCGCCGTACAGACCAACGCACCGAGTTCCATGATTGCTTGATTGAAGGCCCACGCCGAACGGCCGTGCCTGGTGTGGAGGCTGGCCGCGGTCTGCCAGAGCTTGTGATCACCTGCGGTGCCACGGGCCCTGGGGTGGAAGGCGCGCCGGAGCACTCGCGCCACGTTGGTGTCCACGGCCGGCTCGGCCCGCTCGTAGGCGAAGCTAGCCACGGCGCCGGCGGTATAGCGGCCGATGCCGGGTAATTGTCGGAGGGACGCCGTGTCCGACGGAATCGTGCCGGCTTGCTCCCTCGTGACAAGGCGCGCCAATGCGTGGAGGTTCGCCGCGCGGCGATAGTATCCGAGCCCCTCCCAACTCTCCCGCACTGCTGCTGGCCGAGCGCTGGCCAGCGCTTTGACGGTGGGGAACCGCGCCAGAAACTGCGGCCAGTACACCTCGACTCTCGAAACCTGGGTCTGCTGGAGCATGAACTCGGACACGAGCACCGCGTAGGGATCCCGCGTCCGGCGCCACGGGAGGTCGCGCCCGTGACGGCGGAACCACCGGAGCAGGCGTTGGCGAAACTCCGGTGCAGCTGCCGGGGGGCGGTTCGGGGTGGACTTCGCAGGCATGGGAGGGCAAGATAATAGCGATGCAGACCGCACAGACCGCGATTCTCAGCTTGCCCCGCGCCGTGGGCCGATCCGCTATCGGCGCCCTGGCCCACGTGGGACGATTCAGTCTGATGCTCGCCGAGCTCTTCCGGGCGCTCGGGGAATGGCGGATCTGGCTGCCGCGGACGATGGACGAGGCTCGGAGCATTGGTGCCGGAAGCCTCTTCATTGTGCTGCTGGTGTCCGCCTTCGCAGGCGCCGTGACGGCCCTGCAGACCGGGTACCAGTTCCAGGGCAATCTGCCCTACTACGTCGTCGGCACGCTGGTGGTCGAGTCGATCGTTCTTGAGCTCGGGCCGGTGCTCACGGCGCTGGTGCTTGCCGGACGTATCGGGGCGCGATACGCCGCCGAACTCGGTACCATGCGCGTTACCGAGCAGATCGACGCGCTTGAGAGCCTCGGCCGGTCGCCGATGTCGCATCTGATCATCCCACGGGTGCTCGCGGGGCTCGTGATGATCCCGATCCTCACCATCTTCGCGAACGCCATCGGCGTGCTCGCCGGGTGGTGGTCCGCGAAGCAGGTCCTCCCCATCAGCAATGGCGATTTCACCTATGGCGCGCAGTATTTCTGGCGGCCATTCGACGCCTACTACTCCATCATCAAGGCGTTCTTCTTCGCGGGTGCCATCACGCTCATCCCCTGCTATATGGGCTTCAACGCGCAGCAGGGCGCGGAAGGGGTCGGGAAGGCCACTACGACGGCAGTCGTGGCCACGTCGGTGACGATCCTGCTCCTCGACACACTCCTCGCCAAATTGCTGCTGCACCCATGATCGAACTTCGCGGCGTGCACAAGCGTTTCGGGCAGCAGGTCATCCTCAACGGGGTGGATTTCTCCGTGGAGGAGGGGGAGACCGTGGCGTTGCTGGGGCCGTCCGGTACCGGAAAGAGCGTCCTGCTCAAGCACATCATCGGGCTGATTCATCCCGACAGCGGCACGATCATCGTGGACGACCTCAACGTAGCGTCGCTCGGCCGCAAGGAACTCGCGGCGTTGCGCAGCACCATCGGGTATGTCTTCCAGAATGGTGCCCTGTTCGACTCCATGACCGTGTTCGAGAACATCCGCCTCGGGATCACCGACGAGAAGTGCAACCGCGACGCGAGCTACTGCGCGGCCCGCGTGCCGGAGTGTCTGGCGCTCGTCAATCTCACGCCGGAGACCGCGGCCAAGTTCCCGGCCGAACTCTCCGGCGGGATGCGCAAGCGGGTCGGTATTGCCCGGGCCATCGCGGGCCGGCCCAAATACCTGCTGTATGATGAACCGACATCCGGGCTCGATCCCGTGAACGCCGACATCATCGACCGCCTGGTCAAGCACCTCGCGGAGACGTTGGGCGTCACGAGCGTGATGGTGACCCACGACGTCCGCGGCGCGTTCCGGGTCTCCGACCGGGTGGCGCTCCTGAGCGACGGGAAGATTGTCCTCCAGGGCACGCCCCAGGAGTTCCTCGCGTCCGCCGACCTCCGTATCAAGGCCTTCCTTGAGCGGGATTTCGACACACACTCCTTCGCGGCCTGAGGGCATATGGATCTGCACTACAAGCGTGAGGCCCTCGTCGGGTCCATCGTGCTCGCCGGCGTGGCGGTCTTCGTCGTCGCGACGATGTGGCTTGGCGGGAAGAGCTTCGGGCGCAAGGATCTGGTCCCAGTCCACTTCACGGACGTCGGCAACGTGAAATCGAGCACCCCCGTGAAGGTCTCCGGCGTCCAGGTCGGCAAGGTCGACCGGATCGCCTTCGAGGGGGTGGGCAGCGTGCGGGTGGACCTGGCGCTCACGGAGCACGTGCCCCTGTCGCAGGATGCCAAGGCCACCATCGTCGCGATCGGCGTCTTGGGAGACGTTGAGGTCGTGCTCGACCCTGGCACCGACAGCGTTCCCCTCTCACCGGGTCAGGTACTGGAGGGGACGACCGCAGCGGGCATGGGCGGGCTCGTGGACGAGCTCGGTGGTCAGGCAAGGGCGGTCATGATTGGCGCCCAGGCGCTGCTCAACCAGCAGACAGCCGACGACCTGCACGAGACCCTGAAGGCAATGCAACGACTCATGTCGGTCTACGCCGATACTCGGACTGGACCGACGGCGGAGATGACCAGGTTGATGGTATCGCTCCAAGGGGTCAGCGCGCGGCTCGATTCAACCCTGGCAAGTCCTGCGCTGGCCAGCACGATGGAGAACATGGATAGCGCCACTGCGGGGCTGACCCGGTTGACGGAACAGCTGACGACGACCACTGCCCGGATGGACACACTGGTACAGAACATGAACGCGGGGAAGGGGACCATGGGACAGTTGGCGACCAATCCCGCGCTCTACGACCAGCTGACCGCCACGATGAAATCGATGCAAGCGCTACTCGATTCCGTTCAGGCGAAACCAGGCAAGCTGACCGTCCAGGTCAAGATGTTCTAGGCGGGTTATCTTGAACCGGCCATGACCCTCACACTGACTTTCCTCGGCACCGGCGCAGCGATTCCCTCTCTGGACCGCAACGTCGCCGCCCTCGCATTGGCGCGCGAGGGCGAAACGCTGCTGTTTGATTGCGGCGAGGGGACCCAGCGCCAGATGATGCGCTACGGCGTGAGCTTCTCGGTCCGAGACATTTTCTTCACTCATTTTCACGCTGATCATCTGTTGGGGCTGACCGGTTTGGTCCGGACCCTTGGCCTGCAGGACCGCACCGACCCGTTGCGCCTCTACGGTCCACGCGGTGCCCGGCGTATCCTCGCACACGCACTAGCCGTCGGGATCGAACGCAACAAGTTTCCGGTCCAGATCGAGGAACTTGGCCCCGGCGACAAGGTGAGCCGGCCGGAATACGACGTGATCGCCGTCGAGGCCGATCACCGCGCCCCGTCGCTCGCATACGTGCTTGCGGAGCACACCAGGCTCGGTCGCTTCCAGCTGGAACGGGTGCGGGAACTCGGCGTGCCGGAAGGGCCGCTGTGGGGGAGGTTGCACCGGGGGGAGACGGTCGAATTGCCCGATGGCCGGCGGATCGGGGCAACTGACCTGGTGGGACCGCCGCGACCGGGACGGAAGGTGGTCATTTCCGGCGATACCCGGCCCAACGCCGGGATTGCCGCCGCCGCCAACGGGGCAGACCTGCTGGTTCACGAGGCCACCTTCTCGGCGGAGGAAGCGGAGAAGGCGGAGCATACGGGTCACAGCACCGCCGCGGCGGCCGCCACCATCGCTCGCGACGCGGGGGTGCGTCGTCTGGTGCTGACGCACATCTCGGCGCGCTATACGCGGGAGGCGCCGGAATTGGTGGCGGAGGCACAGGCGATATTCCCGGAGTCGATCGTGGCCCGCGACGGGCTGATAGTGGATGTGCCCTTTCC
>SPDF01000164.1 GCA_004525055.1 Gemmatimonadales bacterium
AGCTGGGCCCGGCTGAGCCCGTGCGGCGGGGCCACCGGGCCGGCACGCGGTGTCGCGGTCGGGGTCATATCGATCCGCTACTGCGTTTCAATCCGCATGCCGTAGAACGACCGGTACACGAACACGGTGCTGACCAGGAAGAAGGCGCCGGCCAGCACGTGCGTGAGCGTACTCCCCTTCTCGGCGGCCAGGTAGACACCGAGCTCGACGGCCAGGAGGCCGAAGAGGGTCGTGAACTTGATGACGGGGTTGAGCGCGACGGACGAGGTGTCCTTGAACGGGTCGCCCACCGTGTCGCCGACGATCGAGGCGTCGTGCAACGGCGTTCCCTTTGCCTTGAGTTCGGTCTCCACGATCTTCTTCGCGTTGTCCCAGGCGCCGCCGGCGTTAGCCATGAAAATGGCCTGGTACAGCCCGAACAACGCGATGGAGATCAGGTAGCCGATGAAGAAGAATGGCTCGGCAAAGGCAAAGGCCAGGGTCGAGAAGAAGATCGCCAGGAAGATGTTGATCATTCCCTTTTGCGCGTACTGGGTGCAGATCTCGACCACCTTCTTGCTGTCCTCGACCGACGCCTTGGTGACGCCTTCGAGCTTGATGTTGGCCTTGATGAACTCCACGGCGCGGTACGCGCCGGTGGTGACCGCCTGCATCGAGGCGCCGGTGAACCAGTAGATGACGGCCCCGCCGGTGATCAGGCCAAGGAGGAAGGGCGGGTGGAGAATGGACAGGTTGGCCATGCCGCTTTGGAGGCCGTGCGTGAGCGCCATGATAATCGAGAAGATCATCGTGGTGGCGCCGACGACCGCCGTGCCGATGAGCACCGGCTTGGCGGTGGCCTTGAAAGTGTTCCCCGCTCCGTCGTTCTCCTCGAGCAGTTCCTTGGCGGTGGTGAAGTTGGTGTCGAACCCAAAATCACGCTTGATGTCCACCTCGATATTCGGCATCTGCTCGATGGTGGAGAGCTCGAACACTGACTGCGCATTGTCGGTCACCGGTCCGTAGCTGTCCACCGCGATGGTGACGGGCCCCATGCCGAGGAAGCCGAAGGCGACCAGGCCGAAGGCGAAAATAGCCGGGGCCAGCATGATGCCGTTGCTCAGATCCAGCATGCTCACACCGTAGGCCGCGGCCATCAGGCCCATGATGGTCAGGCCGAGCCAGTAGGCGGAAAAATTCCCGGCCACGAGGCCCGACAGGATGTTGAGCGAGGCGCCGCCCTCGCGAGAACTGGTCACCACCTCTCGGACGTGCCGCGACGAGGTGGAGGTGAAGACCTTCACGAACTCGGGGATGATGGCACCGGCCAGCGTGCCGCAAGTGATGACCGTGGAGAGCTGCCACCACAGCGAGGTGCTCCCGCCCAGTTCCGGAATGATGAAGTAGGACACGACGTACGTCGCGATGACCGAGACGATCGATGTGAGCCACACGAGCTGAGTGAGCGGATGCTCGAAGTCGAACTTGACGGCCGTGGCGTACCTGGCCTTCGACACCGCGTTGCTCACCAGATAGGAGAGCCCCGAGGCAATCACCATCATCACCCGCATCAGGAAGATCCAGACCAGCAGCTTCGCCTGCACCGTCGTGTCCGGTACCGCCAGCACGATGAACGTGATGAGCGCGACGCCGGTGACGCCGTAGGTCTCGAACCCGTCGGCGGTGGGGCCGACCGAGTCGCCGGCGTTGTCGCCGGTGCAATCGGCGATGACGCCGGGATTCCGGGCGTCATCTTCCTTGATCTTGAAGACCACCTTCATCAGGTCCGCGCCGATGTCGGCGATTTTCGTGAAGATGCCGCCGGCGATCCGGAGCGCTGCCGCGCCCAGCGACTCACCGATGGCAAAGCCGAGGAAACAGGCGCCGGCCACGTCGGCGGGCATGAAGAGCAGGATACCGAGCATGAACAGCAGCTCGACCGCGATGAGCATCATCCCGACGCTCATGCCGGCGCGGAGCGGAATCTCCGAGACCGGCCACGATTTGCCGCGGAGCGCCGCGAAGGCGGTGCGCGAGTTGGCCAGGGTGTTGATTCGGATGCCGAACCACGCGACGCCGTAGCTCCCGGCCATGCCGATCAGCGAGAAGAGGAGAATGATCGCGATCTTCGGGAGTGCGAGGTCGGTGACCAGGAAGTAAACGACGATGACCGCGCTGACGAAGACCCAGAGCCCCATCAGGAACTTGCCCTGTTGGATCATGTAGGCCTTGCAGGTCTCGTAGATGATGTCGGAGACGTCGGCCATCGCCTTGTGCACCGGCATTTTCTTGACGGCGGCGTAGCTCCAGAGCCCGAAGAGCAGGCCCAGGACGCAGACCACGATGCCGGAGAGCAGGATCTGGTAGCCGGTGTAGCCGAGGAAGTTGCCCTGATTCAGGTCAGGGAGGAGGAGGTTGACCTCCCCGCCCGGCCGGTGCTCCGGCGCCGAAAGGGCCTCCTGGGCGGTGGCCAGACCGGCCAGCAGTGGGAGCATCAGGAAGGGCAGGACCAGTGCTGTACGCCACCGCAGGGCCAGACCAGGCATGACTCGGTATCTCCGGAAAGGGTGCCGCCGACGTGCAGCGGCTCAGTAGGCGCCCCGCGCCTCGTGCGCGGGGTTGGCCATGGTGTGAACGACCGTGAGAAAGCGCTTGGCGAGCTTGTCGAGCTCGCTCTCCCCCGGCTGGTCGGTCTCGATGGTGATGAGAGTGTAGTGCCCCCCCTCGGCCTGCACCGTCACGCCGAGCTGGCCCAGCGTGCCGCCGAACCGGCGGCGACGCGGGGTTTCCTCGATCGGGGTCAGCCGCGCGCCAAAGTATTCGGCGGCGCGGGCGACGGCGGCGTCCGGGGAGATGCTGGTCCGATGGAAGTACTTCATCAGTCGTTCTCGTAATACTCAATGCCGAGGTGCGTGATCTGATCCTCGCCCTTGAGGTAGCGGAGGGTGTTCTTGAGCTTGGTCAGCTGGATGAAGAGATCGTGCTCCGGGTAGAGCCCCGGGCCCACCTGCGGGCTCTTGAAGTAGAACGAGAGCCACTCCTGGATGCCGGAGAGCCCGGAGCGGCCGGCCAGGTCGAAGAAGAGGGCCAGGTCGAGCACCAGCGGCGCCGCCAGGATGGAGTCGCGACAGAGGAAGTCCACCTTGATCTGCATCGGGTAGCCGAGCCACCCGAAGATGTCGATGTTGTCCCAGCCCTCCTTGTTGTCGCCCCGCGGCGGATAGTAGTTGATCCGCACCTTGTGGTAGATGTTGCCATAGAGGTCGGGATAGAGCTTCGGCTGCAGGGTCTCCTCCAGCACGCCGAGCTTGGACTCTTCCTTCGTCTTGAAGCTCTCGGGGTCGTCGAGGACTTCGCCGTCGCGATTGCCAAGGATGTTGGTCGAATACCAGCCGGCCACGCCGAGCATCCGCGCCTTGAACATCGGCGCCAGCACGGTCTTGAGCATCGTCTGCCCGGTCTTGAAGTCCTTGCCGCCGATCGGCACGCCCTTCTCGCGCGCCAGTTCCACGAGTGCCGGAATATCGCAGCTGAGATTCGGGGCGCCGTTGGCGTAGGGAATTCCTTCCATAAGGGCCGCGTAGGCGTACAACATCGAGGGGGCGATGGTGGGATCGTTGGCGTCCATCGCCTTCTCGAACGCCGCCATCGTCTGGTGGGTCGGGCCGGGGGCGATGAACACCTCGGTCGAGGCGCACCAGACGATCACCAGCCGGTCGCATTTGTTGGCGGCCTTGAAATCACGCATGTCCTTCCGGAGCGCCTCGGCAAGGTCCCGCTTGGTCTTGCCCTTCTTCACGTTGGTGCCGACGAGCCGCTTCACGTAAAACTGGTCGAAGACGGCGGGCATCGGCTTGATGCCCTTGAGGAATGCGGCGATCGGCTCCACATGTTCATGCTTGTCGAGCACGCCACACTTGAGGGCCGATTCGTACCCGTCATCCGCAATCGGGTCCCAGGCGCCGAAGACGAGATCCTCGAGCGAGGCCAGCGACACGAAATCCTTGATGAGGGGGGTCCGGGACTCGGTCCGCTTGCCGAGCCGGATGGTCCCCATCTGGGTCAGGGATCCGATCGGCTTGGAGCGACCCTGACGGATATTCTCCACGCCGGCCATGAAGGTCGTGGTCACCGCGCCGAGGCCGACGCAGAGCACACCGAGCTTGCCCTTGGCGGGCTTGATTGACCGGGCAGTTGTAGGCGCCACGGTGGTCATCCTTTCACGAATGGTTCAGGTAGGGGCGCAGGGGCACGGCGAGCCGTGCCCCTACGCCCCGTTGGTTGCTCGATAGACGAAGACGAAACGCTGCACGACGGTAATGATGGAGGCGATGGCCAGGAGCGCGACGATCCCCTCAAGCACAAGGGCCCGGGGTCCCGCCCCCACCAGCATGGAGGCGACCCCGAGCCCGATGATCCGCTCCGCGCGCTGGGCGATCCCGACCCTGCAATCGATCCCAAGGCCTTCGGCACGCGCGCGGGCGTACGACACGACGAGCGACGAGAGCGTGGCGACCATCGCCAGGATGATCGCGAGGTTGCGGTAGGCCACGTCGGGCGCGTGCAGCAGGTACGCCGCGATCCCGATGAAGGTGGCCCCGTCACTGACGCGGTCGAGAGTGGAATCGTAGAAGGCGCCGAACTTCGTGGTTGCCCCGCTCAGGCGAGCCACCGCCCCGTCCAGCGTGTCCATCCCCCCGCTCAGCAGGAGGACAGCACCGCCGAGACGGATGTACCCGAACCCAAAGAGGACCGCGGACACCACGACCAGCAGGGTGCCAACGGTTGTGATGGTGTTGGGCCGGACGCCGGAAGCCACCAGCCACCGGACCAGCGGACCGGTGACCGAGTAGTACACACGTTCGACGCCGGGAGAGAAGAGCTTCACGGACGGCTTAGACCTCGTCAAAGTCACGTTTTTTCGCCGCGTTCACAGCGGCGAAAAGTTAACCGGGAGAAGGCGTTAGGGC
>SPDF01000127.1 GCA_004525055.1 Gemmatimonadales bacterium
ACGACGCGCGCGCCACGGGCACGGGCCCGCTCCAGGAGCGCCGCACGCGCCTTCACTTCGCGAACCGCGCCCGGAGCGCCTCCGCCACGGCGGGGTGCACGAGCGCAGACACATCGCCCCCGAACCGGGCCACCTCGCGCACCAGGCTGGAACTCAGATAGGTCAAGTCGAGCGCCGGCACCAGGAAGACCGTCTCGAGCGACGGGTGCAGCTGCCGGTTCATCAGCGCCATCTGGAACTCATACTCGAAATCGCTCACGGCGCGGAGTCCTCGGACCACGACCGACGCCCCGACTCGGCGGGCGAAGTCGGCCAGGAGTCCCTCGAACGCCACAAACTCGATTCGTGGGTCCCCGCCGCAGGCAGTCTGCAGCATGGCCAGCCGCTCCTCGACGGTGAAGAGCGGCTCTTTGGCCACGTTGACGGCCACCGCCACAATGAGCCGGTCCGAGAGGAGCATGCTCCGGCGAATCAGGTCTTCGTGACCGCGGGTGGGCGGATCGAACGAACCGGGATAGATCGCAGTACGAGTCATGGCGCGTAGCAGAAGGTGAGGGCGGTGTCGCCATAGCGGCGCGAGTCGTCGCCGGGCAGCGCCAGCGTGGCGCGGTGTTCCACAGAAAGAATGCGGGCAAATGGCGTCTGGCGGAAGAGGCCGATCAGGCGGGCGGCCGCCTCATGGTTGTACGGCGGATCGGCAAACGCCAGATCGTAGGCGTTTGAGTCGAGTGCTTCGGTGAACCGCATGGCGTCTCCCTTGTGTACCCGGCACCGAGCGTCGACCCCGAGCGCCTCGATATTCGCGCTCAGCGCCTTGAGGGAAGCGGACCCGATTTCGACGAAATCCGCCGTGAGAGCACCTCGGGACAGCGCCTCAAGGCCGAGCGCACCACTCCCCGCAAAGAGATCAACCACGCGAGCCCCCGGCAGGGCCGCGCCGAGGATGTTCATCCAGGCCTCGCGCACCCGATCAGAGGTGGGCCGTACCCGGGCGTCCTTCGGCATCACGAGGCGACGGCCGCCAAACTCACCGGCCACGACCCGCACTAGGGAGCGTCCGATCCGGCGACGATCGCCAGCATCCGGGCCTGCAGCGATTCGCGCCCCCGATAGGTGTTGGTTTCCAGCTTGAACGCCACGTCGACCAACTCGGAGGCGGCGGGCGCACGGTCGAACATGCCGAATCCGATCGCGTCGATCGCCGCGCCCCCTGCCCGCAGCGTTCCCTTCAGGTGGCCCTTGCCGACCTCACGCGCGGCATCGAGCCATACCCCGCGCACGGCAAACACCGGCCCGGAGTTCCCCATCCCGCAGGGCTCCAGATACTGGCAGAGCGACTCGAGCTCGGGGGTGGCCTCGTCCAGACGGAGGACAACGTCCACGCGCTGTTCCGGCACGAGGTCGTCGGGGTCGAGCAGACGATTAGCCTCGGCCACGAACCGCTCACGGAACGCATCGAGACGATCCCGGTGAATGGTCAGCCCCGCAGCCATGCGGTGCCCGCCGTAGCGCTCCAGGAGGTCGTCACAGGCGGTGAGTGCGTCGCGCAGGTGAAACCGGGAAATGCTCCGCCCACTTCCCTTCCCCATGGTCGGCGGCTCCCCGTCGAACGCGATCATGAACGTCGGCCGCCCGTAGCGTTCCACCAGGCGCGAGGCGACGATGCCGATGACCCCGGCGTGCCACCCCTCGGCCGCGAGGACGATCGCAGCGTCGGTATCCAGCCGGCCGTTTGTCTCGACCTGTTCGATCGCCTGCTCCAGGATCGCCTGATCGAGCGATTGCCGCTCGGTATTCTGGGATTCGAGCTGGTCGGCGAGGCGCCTCGCCTCGGCCTCGTCGTCGGTCAGCAGAAGGCGCAGGCCGTCCTTGGCATCCCCGATCCGCCCGACGGCGTTGAGGCGGGGACCGAGGACGAAACCGAGCTGGCCCGCCCGGAGCGGCTTCCCGTCGAGCCCCGCCGAACGAACGAGCGCCCGCAGCCCGACCCAACGGCTCCGGGTGAGCACCTTGAGTCCCTGCTGGACCAGGATGCGGTTTTCGCCCTCCAGCGGCACCACGTCCGCCACGGTGGCCAGCGCCACGTAATCGAGGAGATGAAGGGGAAAATGGGGAGGAAGACCGAGCACGGGGACGAGCGCCTGGACCAACTTGAATGCCACGCCCGTGCCGCACAGCATCGCGTAGGGGGACGCGTCTCCGTCGAGCTGCGGGTCGACGATGGCCGTGGCGGGAGGCAATACAGCGCCCGGGAGGTGGTGGTCGGTGAC
Source organism: Gemmatimonadales bacterium (assembly GCA_004525055.1). Taxonomy (GTDB): domain Bacteria; phylum Gemmatimonadota; class Gemmatimonadetes; order Gemmatimonadales; family GWC2-71-9; genus SPDF01. The sequence goes on from SPDF01000127.1 coordinate 2,271, forward strand.
AACCACCGCGAATCCCTCCGCACGGGCCGTCCGCACCGCGTCGACGGCGGTGATCCCGCAGTCGCAGGTGAGGATCAATCCGGCGCCGACTTCGCGCGCCCGGGCCAGCCCCGCCTCCCGGAAGTCATACCCGTCCCGCATCCGGTGCGGGACGAAGGGCTCCACCGTCGCGCCGGCCTGTCGCAGCGCGCGGGTGAGGAGGGCGGTGGCGCACTGTCCGTCCACATCGTAATCGCCGTGGACCAGGATGGTCTGCCCTTCGCGGACGGCGGCCGCCACGGCAGCCACCGCCTCCTCCATCCCCCGCAGGCCGAGCGGGTCTCCCAGCTGGTCCAAGGCCGGCCGGAGGAATCGACGAGCCGACTCGACCTCATCGAATCCACGCTGCAGCAACAGCGCGGCCAGCGCGCGAGGCACCGCCAGGGCCGCGGCGAGCTGCGACAGCTGGGCGTCATCCGGTCGAGGTGCGACCACCAACCGGACGGATCGTGGCGAAGCCGCCGACACCATCAGCCGCGCGCGCTCAGGCTGTTTCGGGATAGTAAAGCATGACGCCACAGCCTTCGCAGCCGTCGACCACCCCCGTCATCCGCATGTTTGCGCGGCGATTCATCGGAACCGCCGTGAAGCACGCGCCACAGGCGTCACCCGCCAGCGCCACGACGGCCACCGGGGCCCGGGAGCCGCGCAGCCGCTCATAGCGTGAGCGCAGGGGTTTCGCGACCGCATCGGCGCACTTGTCCCGCGCCTCGAGCGCCTCCGCGCGCTCGGCTTCCAGCTCACTCTTCCTGGCCGCGAGGGCCTCGCGCGGTTCGACCTGCGCCGCCTTGAGCGCCTCGACGTGCGCCTCCGCCTCGGCGACGCGGGCTTCCTGTGCCTGCACCGCCTCCTGCGCGCGGAACCAGTCGGATTCCTCTCGGGCCAGCACCTGGCGCGAGAGCTCCAACTCCGCCATCAGGGTCACGGTGTCTTTGCCCGGCCGGGACACCTCGATCCGCTTGCGACGACCCTCCTGCAGTTTGCGGTAGGTCTCCACCCGGCCTTCGACCTCGATCCGGCGACGGATTGACTCCGCCACACTGCGCTGGGCCACGCCGATGCTCGCTTCGACGGCCTCGACGGCCTCGTCGAGTTGCTGCTCCTCCTGCAACACGCCGGCGAGACGCGTATCCACCTCGAGCAACGTCAGGTCCTTGTCCTGCAGATCGAGCAGCTTTTCCAGATCGGGAGTCATCCTGTCTTCCTCGCTGAGAGTCGGGGCCGGGGTGCCGTTACTGCGGCGTCCGCGGCCGTGGGTTCTGCCAGTGCATCGCCTTGCGGAGCGCGCGCGCGTATTTCGCGTCCAGCTCCTTCTTCCGGATCAACTTCTCGGATGGATCGGTCAGCTTCTGGTACTCGCGCCACAGGGGCCGAAATTCCAGGGCCTCCGAGGCGCTGGCATAGTGATCATCCAGCACGGCCTCCGTCAGGGTGCCCCCCGCTTCCCGCAATTCGCTCCACAGGGCCATGGCGGGAGGCGAGAGGCGTCCGGCGAGATCGGTGGCGGACGCAGCAGGCTCCGCGGTCAGCCCCTCGAACAACTCCAGGTGGAGCGGTACTTCGAACCAATCGCGCCGCACCTCGTGTGCGGCCCGGGCGCGGTATTCGTCGCTGGCCACCAGCACCCGCAGCAACTCGAATTCCGCCATTCCTCCCATCCGCCCACCCCGCGGCGCGGCCGGCCGCGGCGAGGCGACCGGCCGGCGCCCCGGGGGCGGCGGCGGGGGCACACGGGCGTCCCGCATCGCCTCGACTTCGGTGAGCAACACGTCCTTGCTCACCCCCGAGCGTTCGGCGACCCGGCCGAGATAGAGCTCACGAGTGATCGCGTTGCTCGCCGCGCGAATCGTCGGCAGCAGCCGGTCGAGCGCATCGCGCCGGTGCTCCACACCCTCGAACCATCCCTTCCGTTCGAGGATCTGAATCTTCCGTTCGAGGATATCCACCGCATCGTCCAGTACCGCCTGCAACGCCTCTGCGCCGCCTTTCTGAACCAGCGTATCGGGATCCTCGCCGGCCGGCAGGGTCGCCACGCGGGCGCGCACGTCGTGGCGCAGCAGCTCGTCGCCGGCGCGGAAGGTGGCGCGGAGCCCCGCAGCGTCGCTGTCGTACAGCAGGGTCACCGTCTTGGTGTAGCGCTTGAGGAGCTCAGCCTGGTCCCCTGTGAGCGCGGTGCCGAGCGGTGCGACGACGTGCTCGATCCCGGCCTGCACCAGCCGGAGGACGTCGAAGTATCCCTCGACGACGAGCGCGCTCGCTTCCCGGCGAATGGCGTTCCGCGCAACGTGCAGGTTGTAGAGTGACCGACCCTTATGAAAGATCGGCGTTTCCGGCGAATTCAGGTACTTCGGTTCGCCCGGCCCGAGGAGCCGCCCTCCAAACGCCACGACCCGTCCGCGCAGGTCGTGGATCGGGAAGAGCAGCCGGCTACGGAACCGCGGGCCGATGCTGCCATCCTCGCGCCGAACGACCAGGCCGGCGGTCACCAGATCGTCGTCCTTCACGCCGAGTTCGGCCATGGCCGCCTGGAATTCCTTGCGACGCGGGGCGAACCCCAGCCCCAGCTCCGCCGCGACCTCCATCGGAATCCCACGGTCGACAAGGTACTTTCGCGCCCCGTCGGCCTCGTCCGACTCCCGCAGCTGCCGCGCGAACCAGTCGTGCGCGACCGCCGCGGCCGAGTAGAGCGGCTCGTTCGGGTCGGGCCCCTGGCGCTCACTGCGCTCGGGGATGACGATGCCGACCTTCCGCGCGACCTCACGTACCGCCGTCGGGTAGTCCATCCCGAAGCGCTTCATGAAGAAGCTGAATACGTCACCGGCCTCGTGACAGACGTAACAGTAGAACATCCCCTTCTTCGGGATGACGGCCATGTTGCGATGGGTACCGCCGTGGAACGGACAGGGGCCGCGGTAGTCCGAGCCAGTCCGCTTCAGGTCCACCGAGTCGCCGATGATGGATACGATATCCGCCGTGTCGCGTACCGTTTCGATCACGTCATCGGGGATGCTCATGGCTTGAGCTCCGCCACCGTGGCACCGGTGCCGCCCTGGTTGGACGGCGCAAACCCATGGCTCTGCACCCGGGGGTCGCGTTGCAGCAGCTGCTGCACCCTGGATCGCACCACCCCGGTACCCTTCCCGTGGATGATCCGAAGGTAGGGCCGGTCGGCCAGCACCGCCGCGTCCAGAGCCGAGAGGGTCGCGACTTCCGCCTCGTCCCCTGTCATCCCCCGGAGGTCGATCTCCATCGGCGCCTCAAGGGCCGGCGCATGATGGGTGCGCACTGGCTCGTGGGCCGCCGGCTTCGGGGCCTCCGCGTGCAGGACCTCGAGTTGTCGTGTGTCCACCACCACCC
>SPDF01000011.1 GCA_004525055.1 Gemmatimonadales bacterium
CAGGAGTGGCCGCGCCGTGACCATGAGTGCCTGTTTCAGTTGTCGCGCGTTGGGCGACATCCCCTCCGCCACCGCGGCGGAGCGGAGCAGCGCCAGCAACCCGGCGGCGTACGGCGACGCCATGCTGGTGCCGCCCTTTCGCTCGTCGCCGGTGGACCAGCGCGGCACCGTCGAATACGCGACACCGGGGGCCACAAGATCGGGCTTCGCCATCTCGCCGCCCCGCGAGGAGAAATATGCCACCGGATCGGGGCGAGCATCCTCAGGCGCACCGGCGAGGAAGGCGAGCGGGAAGGTGGCGCCCACCGTCAGCGCGCGCTCCGCGGATCCGGGGAATCCAACCGTCGAGAGACCAGGTCCGTCGTTGCCGGCGCTGATGGCGAAGGCGACGTCGGGATTGGCGGCGAGCACCGAATCGACGAGCTGGTCCATCCGCGCGGTGCCCTCGATCTCGTTACCCACTCCGAAGCTCATATTGAGCACGAGGGGCAGTCGGCGCGACTGGGCGAAGCGAATCGCGTAGTCCATCGCCGCGAGCATGCTACCCGTGACGGTGACGCCGCCGTGCGCATTGTTGGCGATCTTGAGCCCGAGCAGTTGCGCCCCGGGCGCCACGCCGTCAAACCCTCCCACGCCGTACATATCGTTGCCGGCGGCGATCCCCGCCACGTGCGTCCCGTGACTGTCGGTATCGAAGAAGAGATCAAGCGTGGGCACGCCCCCGGCGGTGGCGATATTGGCCGCCACGGCCAGCGGCGTGGGTTTCCCGGGCTGGGCCCAGCCGAACGTGTCGCGCCCGCGCAGGTAATCGTGCACGGGCCGTTCGTCCGCAAAGGATCCGTCGCCGTCGGTATCGGCCATCACGACCCAGCCATCACTGGCCTGTGTCACGAGCACGGCGAGGGAGTCGGCATCATCCCCGTCTCCGTTCACATCAGACGCGGGGAGTACGCCGAGCGGGCGCTCGTAGAGGACCCCTCCATACCAGGGGCCGGCCGCGCTCAGCGTCCGCACCCGGCTCATCCCACCGAGGGCGATCCCGCCGATGCGAACCGAGTCCCCAGTGGCCGCGAGCGGCGCGAGTGGCACCGCCCCCTCCCCGGAGAAGTCCCGGAGGTCGAGCAGTTTGGGGCTGCCGTTGGGCGTCCGCTGCAGTCCCGGCACATTCGCATCGATCCCGCTGTCGAGAATGCCAACCAGGACTCCGCGGCCATCCCATTCGGGGTGGAGCGCGAGGAAGTCAGGAATACCGGTGGCGGCGAGCGGCATCCATCCCCTGGCGTACGCCGCATCGGCGGGAGCGAGCGGCACCGTCGGAGGCGGCGGGGCGTTCGGTTCGGGCACCGCGACTGTCGGCACCTCGGGGCGGCCGGGATCGATGTTGGGCTTTGGCTGCTGGACCGCAGGCGCGCAGGCGAGCACGAAGACGCCGAGGACGACGACGGGACGGATATTCATCGGCGTGGGGATACCGCATCGACCGGGGGAAGCACAAACGGTCCGAGGTGCGGCCCGGCATAATTGGAGACGGTACGCAGCAGGAAGGCGAGCTGGTCGCGCGTCTCCTCCGGGGTGATGATCGCATCCACGTAGCCCCGCGCCGCGGCAAACTTGGCGTCGAGCTGGTGTTCGTAGTCTTCGCGCATCGAGTCCATCGAGGCCTGCACGGCAGCGGACGGCTCCGCACCGGCCTTCCTCGCCTTCTCGATATCCGGACCGTGGACGGCCGTCACGGCAGACTCTCCCTCCATCACCGCCATCCGGCCGGTGGGCCAGGAGAGGATGAAGTCGGGATCGAATCCCTGCCCCGCCATCGCGTAGTAGCCGGCGCCGGAGGCGTGGTTCACGGTCAATACGATCTTCGGCACCAGGGCGGTGGCCATCGCTTCGACGAAGTGCGCCCCCGCCCGAATGATCCCGGAGTGCTCCGCCTCGGGCCCGACCATGAACCCGCTCACGTCTTGAATGAAGAGCAGCGGAATCCGTTCCCGGCTGGCCGTCTCGATGAAATAGGCGACCTTCTCGGCGCTCTCCGTATAGACGATGCCGCCGAACTTCGGTCGAGTGCCGGGGGCGCCCTTCACGAGGCCGCGCCGGTTGACGATGACCGCCACCGGCCATCCTTCGAGGTGGGCATGTCCGCAGATCATCTCCTTGGCGACATCAGGCTGAAACTCGTCCAGCGCCCCATCGTCGAGGAGGCAATCGAGCAGGCGCTGCATGTCGTACGACATGCGGTGGTCCTGCGGCAGCACATCGTACAGTTCGGTGGGGTCGCTCTTCGGCGGGAGCGCCGCGCGCACGCTGTGCCGGACGCCCTCCAGCCGTGGAAGTCGTCCGACGTATTCACGAATTCGCTTCAGGCACTCGGGATCGGTGGCGGCACGATAGTGGGCCACGGCGCTGATCTCGGTATGGGTGCGCGCCCCGCCGAGCGACTCGCCGTCCACCGTCTGCCCGGTGGCGCCCTTCACGAGGTTGGGACCGCCGAGGCCCATGAAGCTGGTCCCCTCCACCATGAAGATTACGTCCGACAGCGCCGGCAGATATGCACCACCGGCGACGCAGCTTCCCATCACCGCACTGACCTGCGGCACATGCAGGTACCGGCGCATGATCGAGTTGTAGTAGAAGATGCGGGAGGCACCGTACTGGCCGGGAAAGACGCCGCCCTGGTACGGCAGGTTCACGCCGGCGCTGTCCACAAGGTAGATGATCGGGATCCGCTGGCGCATCGCGACTTCCTGCGCGCGGAGAATCTTCCGGATTGTCTCGGGCCACCACGACCCCGCCTTGACCGTGGCGTCGTTGGAGACGATCACCACTTCCCGTCCCTCGACGACGCCCACACCCGTGATGACCCCCGCGCCCGGCGCCTGCCCGTCATATTGGTCGTAGGCAATCAGGAGGCCGAGCTCGACCCAGGGCGTGTCGGGATCGCGGAGCTGCTCGACGCGTTCGCGGGGAGAGAGCTGGCCCTTGGCGTGCATCTTGGCGACGCGCTTGGCGCCCCCGCCCTGTTCAAGGCGGCGGGCCAACTCGAGGTACTCGTCGGTCAGGGTGCGGAGCCGGCCGACGTGCGAATCAGATTTGGAACGCGTCACGTCAATCCTTCAGGTGTTCGGCAGCCCACGCCTTGATGTACTCAATCAGGTCGGTGGTGGGGGTACCGGGCCCGAAGAGCTGACCAGTCCCCAGCTTCTGAAGCGCTTCGACATCCTCGGTCGGCAGGATGCCGCCGCCGGTGAGGAGGATGTCCTGCCGGCCCTGGGCGTCGAGCATCTGGCGCACCCGCGGGAAGAGCGTCATGTGGGCGCCGGAGAGGATCGAGAGCCCCACCACGTCCACATCCTCCTGCACCGCCGCAGCGGCAATCATCTCTGGCGTCTGGTGCAGGCCGGTGTAGATGACCTCCATCCCAGCGTCGCGCAGTGCGGCGGCGACCACCTTGGCCCCGCGATCATGCCCATCGAGCCCTGGCTTGGCCACGAGCACCCGGATGGGCCGGGAGAGCGACTTCGTGCGTGTCATGCGCGCGAGCTCCTGTCTGGAATGGTGCGGGACTACCGGAAGCGCAGCAGCGCCGCCAACCCGTGAATCGCCTTCTTCGCCGACGGCTCGAACACGACGTTGACGGTGACCCGCTGCCGAAGCGCCTCTTCAATGGCGTCATCGATCACGTCGATGACGGGGACGAGGTCCTTCTCCCCGCGGAGATCCGCCTCCATCAACGACAACCGGCCGGACGAGATGCCGCGGAAGCCGGACTCGGCGACGTCGGGGTCGACCAGCAGCGTGCGCACCTGCCCACGGCCGAGCGCCTTGAGGGTCTCGTGCACGCCATCGACCGCCCACCCGGTGCCAAGACCCTCCTCGAGGTCGTGCATCAGGAGGAGCTCCGACGTCCGCTCCCACTCCTGGCGCACCGCGAGGGTCGCCTCCAGCACCTCGGCCGGCGTCACCTTCTTGGCGTTGAGTCGCACGGAGCCCATCACGCGGTCGAGCAAGTACGGGTGGAGGTAGGGTTGGAGCACGCCGGCATCGGTGCCGATACCAGCCAGCACGATGCCGCGCACCGGATCCGCCTTATCGAGCGCCTGGATCTGGAGCGCGGCGGCCTCGAGATGCCGTTGCCGCTCGGTGCGAAGCCGGTTGTTGTAGTTGTGCTCTCCCCAGCCTGGGCGGCCGTCCTGGGCGCCGGTAAAGCGGCTACCGCGCGTGGCGTCGGCGGTGATGTCGGCCACCTCCGTAGCGCCGAACGCCGTCACCTGGAAGAAGCGGGCGGCGGTGCGGTCCAGCACCGCGGTCAGGACGCGGCCGAATTCGTCCTCGGCGGCTGCGAGTTCGCGCACCAGCGGGGTACGATCCACCGCGAGCCGGGACCGATGCACCGACGGCAGTGGCACGACGGTCCAGAGCTTCTGCGGGCCGCAAGCGAAGATGGCCAGACCTTGCGAGGCGGGGAGGTTGCCCGGGTGCTTGAGGAAGTCGAGGACGCGGGCGAGATCGGCTTTGATCGCCTCCACCGTGGACCGCTCGAGCTCCAGCTCCGGCAACGCGGCCTCAAGGTCGCGGACCCGGTTCTTCACCTTGATGAGATACTTGCCGCGCGCGCGATCGCGGGGCTCGACCTTCAGGTAGCAGCTGACGACCCGATCTTTCCCGGGACGGAACTGGTTGAGACGGTCGAGTTGTGCCGCGATGCTACCCGCCGCGGGCTTGGTGGTTGTGCGTGCCATGACTTCCTCCTGGCCGACGGCCGAGGGATCAGAAGAACACCGGTTCCCGGTAGGTTCCGAAGACCCCTTCAAGCACGTGGCGGATTTCAAAGAGAGTACAGTAAGCGCGCGCGCAGTCGAGCATCGCGGGCATCACGTTCCGGTCCTCCGCGGCCGCCAAACGCAGCGTCTCGAGGCGCTGGTCCACGAGCGCCTGATCGCGGGTGGCGCGCAGCTTGGCGAGCCGATCCCGCTGCGACGCCTCCGCCTCGTTGCCGATCTTCAAGATCTCCACCGTCGTCTCGTCATCTTCCACGAATTCGTTCACGCCGACGATGGTGCGCTGGTGTTGCTCCACTTCGCGCTGGAACCGGGCGGCGGAGAGGGTGATCTGCCGCTGGGACCACCCCGCCTCGATCGCCTTGACCACGCCACCCTGCGCGTCGATTTCCGCGAAGATGGCCTCCGCCTCCTGCTCCAGCCGGTCGGTGAGCGCCTCGACGTAATAGCTGCCGCCCAGCGGGTCGGCCACGTTCGGCACCCCGGTCTCGTAAGCGAGGATCTGCTGGGTACGCAGGGCGATGCGCACCGAATCCTCGGTCGGCAGCGCGAGGGTCTCGTCGAAGGCGTTGGTGTGCAACGACTGGGTGCCGCCGAGGGCGGCGGCCATCGCCTGGTAGGCCACCCGGACGATGTTGATGAGCGGCTGTTGCGCGGCCAAGGTGACGCCCGCCGTCTGGCTGTGGAAGCGCATGATCCAGCTGCGGGGGTCGCGGGCGTGGTATCGCTCACGGAGGTGGCGCGCCCAGATCCGGCGGGCGGCCCGCATCTTGGCGATTTCCTCGAAGAAGTCGTTGTGCACGTCCCAAAAGAACGAGAGCCGCGGCGCGAACACGTCGACGTCGAGCCCGCGCTCGACCCCGTGCTCGACGTAGCAGAAGCCGTTGGCCAGCGTGAACGCCAGCTCCTGCACCGCCGTGGCCCCTGCCTCCCGGATATGATATCCCGAAATGGAAATCGTGTTCCACTTGGGCGTGTGTTCCGCCGCCCACTCGAACATGTCCACGATCACCTTGAGCGCCGGTTCCGCCGGGAAGATCCAGGCATGCTGCGCCATGTATTCCTTGAGGATGTCGTTCTGGATCGTCCCCTGCAGCTTCGCGATGGACACGCCCTGCTTCTCGGCCGCGGCCACGTAGAAACAGAAGATGATGGCGGCGGGGCCATTGATCGTCATCGAGGTGGAGACCTGATCGAGCGGAATCCCGTCGAAGAGGGTCTCCATGTCGGCGAGCGAGGAGATGGCGACGCCGCACTTACCGACCTCACCCTCGGAGCGGGGATGATCGCCGTCGTACCCCATCAGCGTCGGGAAGTCGAAGGCCACCGAGAGGCCGGTCTGGCCGCGGGAGAGGAGGAACTTGTAGCGCTCGTTGGTGTCCTGGGCAGTGCCGAATCCGGCAAACTGCCGCATCGTCCAGAGCTTGCCACGGTACCCACTGGGATGGACACCGCGGGTGTAGGGATACTGGCCCGGCAGGATGCCCTGCCCGAGGACGTCGGGCGAGAGGTCGAGCGGAGTGTAGGTCGGCTCGACGGAGCGGCCGGAGACCGACGTGAAGTCCGAGTCGCTCCGAAGCGGAAGCTTGCCGAACCGTTCCCGCCAGGCGGCGACTTCAGACCGCAGCGCGGCGAGTTCCCGTGCCTGGGCGGCCATTCGGTCTCGATCGCCGGTGGTGTCAGATGGGCTCATGGCCGTGCTCCCTGCTTGAGTGCGTCCAGAATACTCGCTGCCAACTCGTACGGGCTCACCTGGCCCGACTCCAGATCGTCCACTCGATCGCGGATGGCCTGCTCGGCGGCGGTTTCGTCCCAGACCCAACGAATCAGCGCCCGATCCACCACTTCGTGGGTGCGCTCTTCCAACCGACGCCGGCGCCGTTCCCGCATTGTCCCGGAGGCCTCCAGCCAGGCTCGATGGGCGTCCAATGCCTCGACGACCTCGTCGATCCCTTCGCCCTTGGCGGCGATGGTGGCCAGCACCGGTTGCTTCCACGCCTGGTTCAGCTCCGCGGCCGGCGCGTCCGTCTCCGCCTTGGCGCGAGTCTTGAACCCATGGTGGGCCGGCACGTGCCGAAAGGCGTTTCCACCCCGGATGCCAAGCGTGATCTCGATCTCCTGCCGCAACTTGTCGGCGCCGGGCCGATCGGCCTTGTTCACGACGAAGAGGTCGGCCACTTCCATAACGCCTGACTTCAGCGTCTGGATCCCGTCACCCGATTCCGGCACCAGGAGCAAGAGACTGGTGTCTGCCATCCGCGACACCGCCAGCTCCGACTGCCCCACCCCCACCGTCTCCACCAGGATCCGGTCGAACCCCGCGGCGTCGAGGACGTCGCAGACCTCACGGGTCGAGGTAGCGAGTCCACCGAGTGAGCCGCGCGTCGCCATCGACCGGATGAACACGCCGGCGTCGAGGGCAATGCTCTCCATCCGAATCCGGTCACCGAGCAGGGCGCCACCGGAAAACGGACTGGTCGGATCGACTGCCACCACCGCGACGGTGTGCCCCTGGGCCCGGAACGCGGCGACCAGGCGTTCGGTGAGCGTCGACTTTCCTGCTCCGGGAGGCCCGGTGATCCCGATCCGATGGGCGCGACCAAGCTGTGGATGCAGCGCACTCAGGAGCGGCTCGTACCCTTCGCGCCCGTTCTCGACCACCGAAATGGCACGGGCCAGCGCGGCAGGTTGGCGCTCGCGCAGGCCGGCGAGCAGGGCGTCACGATCCATGATGGAAAGTCACCCGGAACAGGGACCGGGGCAAGCTAGAGCAGGAAGTGCGTGGCCATCCCCAACAGCAGGAAAAAGCCGCACATATCCGTGAAGGTGGTGACGAACACCGAGCTGGCGATGGCGGGGTCGATCCGGAGCCGCTCGAGGAAGAGCGGGACGAAGGCCCCCGCAAACCCGGCGACGCCGAGGTTGGCCACCATGGCGAGCGCCACGACCGCACCAAACTGCGGCCCTGCGGCCATCCAGCCGATGCCGCCCGCCACCAGGGCACTGGCGATTCCGTTGACCAGGCCGACGACCACTTCCTTGCCGACGATACCGATTTCCTCCCCCGCCGACACCTGCCCCAGCGCGATTCGGCGGACCGACACCGCCAGCGCCTGCGTCCCGGCGTTCCCACCCATCCCGGCGATGATCGGCATGAAGACGGCGAGCCACTTGAGTTCCCGGATGGCGTCCGAAAAGACGAGGACAACGGACGCCGCCGCGAATGCGGTCAGCAGGTTCACGTACAGCCAGGGGAGCCGACTCCGAACCGCCTCGGCCCACGAGCCACCGAGTTCTTCGTCCGCAGAGACGCCACCGAACTGCAGGAGGTCCTCGGTCGTCTCGGCCTCGACCACGTCGATCACGTCGTCGAACGTGACCCGCCCAAGCAACATGCCGCCCGCATCGACGACCGGCACGCTCGGCACATTGTACCGGGCCATCAGGCGCGCCACGTCTTCCTGGTCGCGGTCGGGCGTGACGGTGATGTCCGGCGCCTCCATGAATTCCCGCACGCCGCGCTCCGGCGGACTCGTCACCAGGTCCTTGAGCGGCAGGAGCCCGACGAGGTGGTGCGCACCATCGACCACGAAGACCTGGTAGAACCCCTCCATCTCCTCGGCCTGCCGGCGGATCGCCTCGATCGCCTCCCCCGCCGTGGCCGCGTCGAGCACGGTCACCACGTGGGTGGTCATCAGGCCGCCCGCCGACTCCTCGTCGTACGCCAGGAGGCGGTCCACCTCGGTCCGGTCCTCGACTGCGGAGAGAATGCGCTCCTGCTCCTCGGGGTCGAGATCCTGCAGGAGGTCGGCGGCGTCGTCGTCCGCCATCTCGTCGACGATATCGGCGGCCTGCTCCGGCTCGAGGGCCGCGAGTGTATCCTCGGCGTGCTCCTCTTCCGGCATCTCGGCCAGCGCCTCGCTTGAGACTTCCGGCGGAAGGGCGCGGACGGCGGTCAGTCGCTCGTCATCATCGAGTGACGAGAGGACGTCGGCGAGATCCACCGCTTCCATGTCGAGCGCGAGCGCGATGAACTCGTCGATGCGCCCGGCACGAAGCAGCTCGGCGAGATTCGGCTTCTGTTTGGCGGCCCGCGGACTCATGACGGCTCCCTCGCGAGGGGTACCAGGGCGACAGGGCCGGGACGCACCAGCAGCCGCTCCACACGGGTGGCGCTCGCGGTCACAACATCGACTTCAAGTCCGCCGATGACAAATCGTTCGCCGGCGGCGGGAATCCGTCCCGCCAATTCGGCGAGGAGGCCGCCGATGGTGGACGCGCCAGATTTCGGGAGCGGCATGTCGAACTGCAGCGCCAGCTCGGCGGTCGGGGTGGAGCCGTCGACATCGGCAAGCGCGGCGCTGCCCGCGACCGGGAGCCTCACCGGGACCTGATCGTGTTCGTCGTAGATCTCCCCGACCAATTCCTCGAGCAGGTCCTCCAGCGAAATCAGTCCGAGGGTCCCACCAAATTCGTCGAGCACGACGGCGAGGTGGCGCCGCTCGCGCTGCATGTCGAGGAAGAGTTCGCCGGCGGCGCGCCCCGGCGCCGCGATGGCGACGGGTCGGACCGGCAGCGGATCGCCGGGGCGAAGCTTGAAGAGGTCGAAGGCGTGCAACATGCCCACGATCTCGTCGAGCGTGCCACGATACACGGGAATCCGGCTGTAGCCGCTGTGAGCGAACACCTGCGTGATGTCGGGAAGGGTCGCGTCCTCCGGAATGGCGATGAGATCGGTACGCGGAGTCATGATTTCGCGCACCGGGCGACTGGCGAAGGCCATCACCCCGCCGACCGTGCGAAGATCCTCGTCGGCGCGGAGGCCGACCGCGGCCCCTTCCCGCCAGAGCGTCCGGAACTCGGTCGCCCGCGACGGCCGGCGTGCCGGGAGCAGCACGCTCAACACCCGGGCCCACGGTTCGAGGAGCGGCATCGCGAGGTTGGTGACGCGATCCGCGCGCGAAGCGGTGAGCCAGCGCGGCGCCAGGTAGCCGCTGAACAACACGAATGGCACCGCGACCAGTGCGATCAGCGGCGCCAGCAGCACGGCGCCCTGTCTTGCGAACACGGCGGGAAATGTGGCGCCGAGGAGGATGACGCCGAAGGCCGTGGTGGCGGCGGCGGCCGTCAGGATCGACTCGATGCGAGAGAGCCAGGCCAGCGCCGAGGAGCCTCCACGGAGTTGCCGCGAAACGGCACGCCCCAACTCGGCCCGGCTCACATACACCAAGGCCGCGCCGGCCATCGACCCGAGGAGAGTCAGCGCCAGCCCGAGGGCAAAGACGCCCCAGATCATGCCGCCTCCCCCGATGCCGGGTCCGCAGCGGCCGGTACCCGCCGCGCGAGGACGCGACGGACGCGCCGGCGCCCCACCTGCTCCACCCGCAGTTCGATCTCGCCGACCTGGACCTGATCGCCGGCACGCGGCACCCTGCCGAGCTGGGCGAGGATCAGGCCGCCGACGGTGCTCACATCGTGGTGGCCGAGATCCTGGTGGAAGAGGGCCTCGAGTTCGGACAGCGCGACGCCGCCAAGCACCCGGAAGGTGTTCGCGTCGATCGCCACCACCGGATCCACCTCGTCTCCATCGTATTCGTCGTGGATTTCGCCGACCACCTGCTCGAGAATATCCTCGAGGGTGATCAGGCCCGCCGTCCCGCCGAATTCGTCCACGACCACCGCCAGGTGACTGGGCCCGCGCTGGAAATCACGCAACTGGCGGTCCAGGGTCTTCCCCTCCGGCACGAACGGCACCGGCCGGATCAGCGTGGTCCAGCGTTCGGCGCTCTCGTCGTCGTCAAGGTGCGCGAGCATGTCCTTGGCGTAGACCACGCCGGCCACTGCGTCGGGCTGGCCTTCGAACACCGGGAGCCGCGCGTGCTCGGCCCTGCCGAGGGTGGACACGACCTCCTCGCGGGAATCACCCACGTCCACGCCGACGATATCGATCCGCGGCGTCATCACCTCCGCCACGATCATGTCGGAGAGTGCAAAGACCCCGATCATGGCGTCCCGCGGCGGCCGCCCGGCCGACGGACTGGGCCGCATGCCGCGCCGATCGACAAGCGTCACGAGGTGGAAGAGGGGACGGAAGGGGGCGAGCGACCGCGCGGCGCCGGGCCGAACCAGCCGCGCCAGGTCGGGTGCGATGGCGGCAAGGAGACGGGGGAGGAGGTCGCCGACCACCCAGACCACCGAGACAGCGAGGGCGAGATAGAGGGCGCCCCTGACAGGGGGCCACGCCCACCAGACGACGGAGGTCCCGGCCGCCGCGCCGGCGATGACGAGTAGCGCGAGGTGAGCGATGTGCAGGCGGCGGGCGAGAGGGAGGTTCAGGTCCCCGTGGGCCCGGGGCAGGTCTCCTTCCGACTCCGCCGCGAGCGCGAGCCACGCCGCCCAGAAGGTGAAGCCGACGAGGGCCGCCGGTGACAGCAATCCGAGGAGGAGCGCGCTCACATGAGCTCCCGCAGGTAGCGCTCTTGCTTCACCCACATTGCGGACGCCTCGCGGCCGGCGCCATCCTCGTGATCCCAGCCGAGGATGTGCAAGGTCCCGTGGACGACGAGTCGCAGGAGTTCCTCGCGCAGCGTCAGGCCGCGGCGACGCGCTTCGCGGTCCGCCTGCCAGCGACAGATATACAGGTCGCCGAGCAGCCCGCCGCGGGGATCAGGAAGCGCGAAGCTGATCACGTCGGTGGGAAAATCGAATCCCTTGTGGCGCAGGTTCATCTGGCACATCGCCTCGCGCCCGAGGAAGGTGACCGACACCGTGGCATGTCGGCGCTCACCGGTGAGCACCGTGCGTACGGCCTTGCGCACCGCGGCGGCCGGCAGCGGTACCACGCGGCCGTGCACGGTTACCTCAGCGGCCGCCACGTTGCCCTTTCACGCTCACCCGACCTGGTCTTCCGCGTAGGCGCGAATGATGTCGCGCACCAGCCGGTGACGGACGACGTCGGTGTCCTGCAGGTAGCAGAAGGAGATCCCCTCGATGCCAGGAAGGATCCGCTCGACCTGGATGAGCCCGGAGTCCTCGCGCTTGGGGAGGTCCACCTGCGTCTTGTCGCCGGTCACGACGACGCGACTGTTCACACCGAGCCGGGTGAGGAACATCTTCATCTGGGCGCCGGTGGCGTTTTGCGCCTCGTCGAGAATAATGAAGGCGTCGGAGAGGGTCCGCCCCCGCATGTAGGCGAGGGGGGCGATCTCGATGATCCGGGTCTCGAGTGCCTTTTGCACCTTTTCCGACGGCATCATGTCTTCGAGCGCGTCGTAGAGGGGGCGGAGGTAGGGATCGACCTTGGCCTGGAGGTCGCCGGGGAGGAATCCGAGCGACTCACCGGCTTCGACGGCAGGCCGGGCCAGGATGATGCGCTTGACGCGCTTGCGCGCCAACGCCTCGACCGCCTTGGCCACCGCGAGGTAGGTCTTGCCGGTACCGGCGGGCCCGATGCCGATGACGACGTCGTGCGCCGTGATCGCGGCGAGGTAGTCCTTCTGCCCAGCGGTCTTGGCGACGATGGCCTTCCGCATTCCCGGTAACACGATCCGGCCGTCGCCGTTGGTCGCCGGCATTGCCGCACCGGGTTCGGAAGCGATGCGGTAGACATCCTCCGGCGCGATCGATTCTCCCATGCGCGCGAGGTCGATGAGTCCCTGCACGACGGGCGTGGCACGCTCGATCTGCTCGAGAGTGCCGCCGAGGGTCAGGGTCTCGCCGCGAAGGGAGGCGCGGATTCCGAGCGCACGCTGGAGCTCGAGGAGGTTCACGTCGTTGACGCCGCCGAGCAGGAGCGAGTCGGCACCTTCGGTGGAAATGCGATGGACAACGTCGTTGGCGTCAGCCTTCACCGGTGACCTCCAAATGGAGCGCGGCGAGATCCTTCGCGTCCACGGTGGTGGGAGCGCCCTCGAAGAGGGCACGGGCGGCGGTGGACTTCGGAAAGGCGATCACGTCGCGGAGCGAGGTGGCGCCGGCGAGCAGCATCACGATTCGGTCGAAGCCGAGGGCGAACCCGCCATGGGGTGGCGCGCCGGCGGCGAGGCCGTCGAGGAGAAATCCGAAACGGCGGCGGATATCAGGCCCTGACATCTTCAACAACTCGAAGATCGTGGTCTGGAGTTCCGGTGTCGTGATGCGGATCGATCCGCTGCCGAGTTCGTTGCCGTTATACACCGTGTCATAGTGTAGCGCCCGGCAGGACCAGGGTTCGCTGCGCAGCCGCTCGGCGTCCTCGGGGTGCGGCGCGGTGAAGGGATGGTGTGCCGGAAACCACTCCCCGGTAACGGGGTCCTGCTCAAAGAGCGGAAAGTCCACCACCCAGCAGAAGGCGTGTGCCGTTGTGGGTGCGACCCCGGGGCGGCGCGTGAGTGCGCTGCGCACCGCGTAGAGCGCCGGGGAAGTCACCGCGTCGGCGCCGGCCACGGCGAGGAGCAGGTCTCCCCGGGTGCCGCCGAGCTTCTCGAGCGTCGCGACACCGATGGCCTTGACCCCCTGCCCCTCCCAGCCGGCGTCGGTCCGCTTGGCCCAGATGAGGCCGCCGGCACCGGCGGACTTGGCGAGGGCGGACAGGGCGTCGATTTCCTTGCGGCTGGCGTCGGCCTGGCCGGCGGCGACGATGCCACGCACCCGTCCGCCACCATCGATGGCGGTCCGGACGAAGGGTGCGGCGTCGTCGGCAACAAGCGCGGTCAGATCCTGGATCTCAAAGCCAAAACGAAGGTCGGGCTTGTCGGTCCCGAACTTCTCCATCGCGTCCCGATAGGTCAGGCGCTGGAAGGGGCGCTCGATGGTATGCCCCGCCTCGGCCCAAAGGTCCACCAGCACCCGCTCGACAACGGCCTGCACGTCCTCCGGGCCAACAAAGGAGGCCTCAAGGTCGATCTGGGTGAATTCCGGCTGGCGGTCGGCACGAAGATCTTCGTCGCGGAAGCAACGGGCGAGCTGGAAGTAGCGGTCATAGCCAGCCACCATCAACAGCTGCTTGTAGATCTGCGGCGACTGCGGCAGCGCGTAGAACTCGCCGCGATGCACGCTGCTCGGAACAAGGTAATCGCGCGCGCCCTCCGGGGTCGGCTTGGTGAGGATCGGCGTCTCCACCTCCAGGAAGCCGAGCTCGGACAGCGTCTGCCGACTCCGCTGAAGGAGGCGGTGACGGAGCACCATGTTGCGCTGCAGTTCGGGCCGGCGCAGGTCCAGCACCCGGTGACGGAGGCGGAGTTCCTCGGAGGGAAGTTCCTCCCCCTCGTTTCGGGCCACGGGAATAGCGGGGGTGACGGCGGGTCCGGCGACGGTCAGTTGCCGTACATGCACTTCGACCTCGCGCGAAGCCATGCCGGCATCGCGGCCGATTTCGGGGCGGGTGTTCACCTCGCCCTCGACCAGGACCACTGTTTCCGGGCCGACCGCAGCGGCGCGTGCGATGACCTCCGGCGGGCTCCAGCGGGGGTCGAACGAGAGTTGCACCAGGCCGGCGCGGTCGCGCAGGTCGAGGAACACCAGCCCGCCGAGGTCACGACGACGATGCACCCACCCGCCGAGGCGGACGGTCTGGCCCACATGTTCGCGGGTCAGGGCCCCACAGAGGTGCGTGCGGTGTGCGGTTGCCGTCATGCCGCGAAACGTAACCGTCGGCCAAATCCGGGGCAAGTAATTCAAACAAAAGGGCTTAGGGCTGAAATCGAGATTGCTTCGTCGGCCCCCCAAGGGGGCCTCCTCGCAATGACACGTGGGCGAATTCTGTGATTGCGAGGCCGCTCAGTGGCCGAAGCAATCTCCCTCCTCGCAATGACAGAACGGCTATCTTTGCCCCATGACATCTCCAAGAGTCGCTCCACCGGCAGATACGATCCTCGATTTGACCCCCGATGGGGCGCGTGAGCGTCTGGCACAATGGGTCGAGGAACGCGGCCTGCCCAGGTACCGCACCGACCAGCTGCACCGGCGGCTCTGGGTGCAGCCGATCGCGACGTGGAACGATGCGACGGAACTGCCCGCGGCGCTGCGTGCCGAGTTGGACGCAACATTCCCCCTGCGGCGTCTCAAGGAAGAACTCTCCGAACTCTCCCAGGACGGCACGCGGAAATTCCTCTGGCGGCTGGACGATGGCGAGGCGATTGAGTCGGTGCTGATCCCCTCGGGCACCCGCCGCACCCTCTGCATTTCCTCGCAGGCGGGCTGCGCACTCGGTTGCGTGTTCTGCGCGACGGGACTCATGGGATTCCGCCGCAACCTGAGTCCGTTCGAGATTGCCGGGCAGGTGCGCGAGGTGATGCTGCGCGACCCTGCCGAGAAGCCGAGCAACATCGTCTTCATGGGGATGGGGGAGCCGCTGCTCAACTGGCCGGCGGTGGACGTCTCGCTGACCATTCTCAACCACCCTGAAGGCCTCGGCATCGGCGCGCGGCACATCACCGTCAGCACCGTCGGCATCCTTCCGGGCATGAAGAAGCTGGCGGCCCGGCCAGAGCAGTTCCGGCTCGCCATTTCGCTGCATGCGCCGACGACGGAGCGCCGGCTGGCCATCATGCCGATCGAGAAGAAGTACGACCTCCATGCGGTGCTCGACGCGGCCACGGCGTTCCGGAAGCGGATCACCTTCGAATATGTGATGATCAGCGGGAAGAACGACTCCGACCAGGACGCGGACGCCCTCGCGACGCTCGCCAACAAGCACGGCGCGCTGGTCAACCTGCTCCCGCTGCACCCGGGAGGGGCACCGGGACTCGAGCCGACCCCACTGAACAGGATCAAGAACTTCGCGGGACGGCTTCAGGCGCGTGGCGTTGAAGCCGTTGTAAGGCGGAGCAGAGGATTGGACATCAAGGCTGCGTGCGGGCAGCTGGCGGGGCAGCGGGGCACCCAGTAGTTCATTGCGGTCTTCGCGCCTCTTCGCGCCTTTGCGTTGAAAAACCCTGAGCGCAAAGACGCAAAGAGCCGCGAAGGGCTCCTTGACCGCACGACCATTGTCGTGGGAAAACCCAGTTCGACCGTTTCCTCGGTGCAACAGCCTCCGCCGGACGGTCTCTGTAACTAGTTGTGTTTATTTGTTTTACCTCGACTGCATTTATCTCCCCTCCAAGCCCGGAACTTGCCCCTCTCCTACATACTAGGGACCGAACGGGATGTTCACGATAATCCCACGGTCTCCACGATTGACCAGCGACATTATTGAGTGACTCTCACCGGAGCACGCGTCATGGCCCAACCGGCCGCGCCCGCTGATCTCGCTCGCGTCCTCACCCCAGAGGCGCGTGCGTTCATTGAAGACCTGACCCGCCGGTTCCGGGCTCCGCTCAAGGAGCTCCTTGCTGCGCGCGCCGCGCGCCAGGCTCGGCTCGACGCTGGCACGGAGAAGTTGGATTTCCTCGTGGAGACCGCGGAGATCCGCGCCGGTCACTGGAAGGTGTCGCCGATTCCGGCCGACCTCCTCGACCGCCGGGTGGAGATCACCGGGCCGGTGGACCGGAAGATGGTCATCAACGCGCTCAATTCCGGGGCGCAGGTCTTCATGGCCGATTTCGAGGACTCGCTGGCGCCGACATGGGAGAATGTGATCGCGGGCCAGGCGAACCTGATGGACGCGGTCCGCCGCAAGATCGACTACGTCGATCCGACCAGCGGCAAGTCGTATCGTCTCGACAAGAAGATCGCCGTGCTGCTGGTGCGCCCCCGCGGCCTGCACCTCGACGAGCGTCATTTCCTGGTGGACGGCTCCCCTGCCCCGGCTCCGCTGGTGGACTTCGGGCTCTACCTCTTCCACAACGCGAAAGAACTGCTCGCGCGGAAGACGGGCCCCTACTACTACCTGCCGAAGCTGCAGGGGCATCACGAGGCGCGGTGGTGGAACGACGTCATGACC
>SPDF01000385.1 GCA_004525055.1 Gemmatimonadales bacterium
CACGAATGAACTTCCTCGCGGTTGGTGCCAATAATGGGACATGTATTCGGGGATTGTTCAGGGCGAGTGATTGGCGCTGCGGTCGCTGTACACTCCGCGCTGGGCCCGGGCTTCCTCGAGTCGATCTATCAGGGGGCGCTCGAGATCGAGCTCGAAATGCGTGGCATCGAATTTCAGCGACAGCTTGAAGTGGCTGTGCGGTACAGGGGAGAGGTCGTCGGGCGCCACCGGCTTGATCTTCTCGTTGAAGAGTCGGTTGTGGTGGAGTTGAAAGCCGTGAGCGCCGTACTGGAGGCCCATCTGGCACAATTGAGAAGCTACCTGAAGGCGACCGATACGAAAGTCGGCATCCTGCTGAACTTCAGCACCCCTGTCCTCGGGGTCCGCCGAGTAGTGAATTGAGGGCCAGCTCCCTTTCGTGTGTTCGTGTTTTCGTGTTTTCGTGAATGCTGTTTCGGCCAACGCGCGAATTCTCGCCTGAGTGGCGCGTCCTATGGATGACGGTGCTTGCCTCTCAGCGTGGTAGCGTGTCCCATGACCGCCCGCCGCTTCATCCCGACCAAGGAGTGGGAGGACGCCCGCCAGCTCCGGGGCCTGGCCGGCGAGCGTGCCGCCATCGGGTACCTCACCTCCTGTGGCTGGTCCGTGGAGGCCCACCGGTTCAAGCTCGGGCGCCACGACCTCGACCTGGTCATCCGCCGGGGGCCGATCGTGGCATTTGTCGAAGTGAAGACCCGCCGTTCGACGACCTTCGGGCTGGCCGCAGAGGCCGTTGGGTGGCGGAAGCAGCGGACCCTGAGCCGAGTGGCCGAACTCTGGCGACTTCGCCACGGTCGTCCCGGAGATACCTATCGCTTTGATCTTGTGGCAGTTACGGACGCAGGAAACGGACGAATGGAGATCGAACACCTGGAGGATGCCTGGCGTCTGGAGCGGAGATGACCTGTTAATATCTCGAAGTGACTCAAAATCAGCCACATTTTGCCTATTGTTTCGGCGCCTGTTCGGTTGTATTCTTGTTTGTGATTTAGTGAAGCAAAATCATCCACTTCAAGATCGGGGGCGCGAGTAACATGGCCAAGGAAGACAAGAAGCAGGAAAAGTTCGAGGGTGAACGCCGCAAGGCCCTGAACCTCGCCATCTCCCAAATCGAAAAGCAGTTGGGGAAGGGGTCGATCATGCGGATGGGTTCGGAGTCCCCCCGGGTCAAGATCGCCGCCATCTCAACCGGCGCCATCAATCTCGACGCCGCCACCGGTGTGGGTGGCATTCCCCGCGGCCGCATCACCGAAATCTACGGCCCCGAGTCCTCCGGCAAGACGACGCTCTGCCTCCACGTGGCCGCCAATGTCCAGAAGACCGGTGGGGTCGCTGCGTATGTAGACGCCGAGCATGCGCTGGATGTCGATTACGCCAGGAAGCTGGGCGTGGACATCGACAACCTGCTGGTCTCCCAGCCGGACACGGGTGAGCAGGCCCTCGAAATCGTGGAAATCCTGGTCCGGTCCGGCGCCGTGGACCTCGTCATCATCGACTCGGTCGCGGCCCTGGTGCCCAAGGCGGAAATCGAAGGAGAAATGGGCGACAGCCACATGGGCCTCCAGGCCCGGCTCATGAGCCAGGCGCTGCGGAAACTGGCCGGCGGGATCAACCGTTCGAACTGTTCGGTCGTGTTCATCAACCAGCTCCGTGAGAAGATCGGCGTCATGTTCGGTAACCCCGAAACCACCACGGGCGGCAAGGCGCTGAAGTTCTACGCCTCGCTCCGCCTCGACATCCGCCGCATCGGCCCGGTCAAGGAGCGGGAGGCTATCATCGGCAACCATGTCCGCGTGAAGGTGGTCAAGAACAAGGTCGCCCCGCCGTTCAAGCAGGCCGAGTTCGACATCATGTTCGACGAGGGGATCAGCCACACCTCGCTGCTGGTCGACATCGCCTCCGAGGCCAACATCATCCAGAAGTCTGGCGCCTGGTATTCCTACGGCGACCAGCGGATCGGGCAGGGCAGGGAAAACGCGAAGCTCTTCCTCCGCGACAACGAAGCGCTGATGCTCGAGGTCGAGGCCAAGGTGATGGACCTCCTCGGCATGGGGCCCGGCGGTGCGGCGCCGGCGCCGGCGCCGGTGGCGGTCGTGGCCGAAGGTGGGGAGGATGGGGAGGATGAATAGTCAGGCTCCGCGGGTCGTCACGGCGGTCGAGCCGGACCCGCGGAAGCCCGGGGTCATGCGGGTACATGTAGACGGCCAGCC
>SPDF01000391.1 GCA_004525055.1 Gemmatimonadales bacterium
CCGGCGTGATCCATCAGGAATCCAGCCAGGATCGGGAACGCCACGCGACTCACCCCGCCGAAGGTGTGCTGCACCCCCATGTAGAGTCCACGCTCGTTCGATGCCACGACCGTGCTCAACAGGCCTGTCACGCAGGGGAAGACGAACGCCGTGCCGAGCGGCATCAGCGTGAACCCCACCGCCAGCATTGGATACCCCGTGGCGAGCCCCGTCGCCGCCAGCCCCATGGCCAGGATCACCACACCGAGTCGTGACAGGCGCACCTCACCGAGCCGATCGACCATCCGCCCGAGAAAGAGCGACCGGACCAAGACCCCCATGCCACCCAGATACATCACGAAGTAGCCGATGTTGTGTTCGGTGACCGCGAACCGACTGGAGAGCAGCAGCGGCACCGTCTGGATCGTTCCGTAGAACGCCCCGATGGCGATGGTGTAGATCCAGATGAGCCGCGGCGCCGGCTCCCGCCAGTGGGAGAGCACCCGGAGGATCGCGCCTCGGCTGGTCTGCGCGGAGGCGGGCGCGTGGCTTGCCGTTTGGCGGAGTTCGGCGGACTCACGGAGAAACCGCCAGGCGAACGCCGCCACCAGCAGGGAGAGCGCGGCGGCGGCGAGCCCCGGCGCACGCCGGCCGCCGAGGCTGATCATGGCGCTGCCGAAAGCAGGACCTGCCACGGCCCCCATGCTGGTCACCACCGAGAGCCAACCGAGGCTCTTGGTGCGCTCCTTCGGCTTGGAGACATCGGCCACGTACGCTTGCACCACGCCGATGGTCCCGCCGCCGGTGCCCTGGATGAGTCGGGAGACCAGCAGCGCCACGATGGTGCCGGCGAAGGCGAAGAGGACGTAGGCCACGGCGGTGAGGAGGAGACCGGCGAGGATAGCGGGCCGCCGACCGTAGCGGTCGGAAAAGCGTCCCCAGGTCGGGGCGACGATGAGCTGGGCAATGGAGAAGGCGGAGATGAGGACGCCGACCATCGTGGCACCGGCGCCGAAATCGGTGGCGTAGAACGGCAGGAGCGGGATCACCATCGTGAGCCCGATCATGTCCACGAACGCCGTGACAAAGAGCACGAAGAGCGGCATCTTCGACGCCCATCCGCTGTTCACCTGCTTCGCTGCCTGGGTCACTCGCGTGTCGCCGTGCCATCCAGATGGTCGTTGTCTGACCACACCTCGAACTTCACCGCCTGGCCGTCCTTGTGCGCGAACTCGAACGACCATTCGTCCATCACGTCGACCAACTCCCCGTCGATAACTGAGCCGACCAGGAACCAGTCATCGGTGACCCGGACCAGCTGGAAGGTGGCGACATCCGGAAACGGCGTGGGCGTCCAGCGGCCCATCAGCATTCCGTTCTCGTGCGCCAGGGTGACGCGGGAAGGTGGCACGGAGTCGGGGGCTCCCTCCCACCGGAAGAGATAGGTGCCGACCAGCGGCCGGGCGGTGGCCTCGGCGACGGCCAGCGCGTGCTTCGGTTCCACCTCCAGGTGGAACGTGACCTGGACGGTTCCCCACCGGAGAAGGAGCGTGCCCTCGTCGCCGCGCACGTCCTGAAAGGTGAAGGTCAGCATCTCGGTGAGTGGGCCGGTGCCGGGACGAACCTTGAACCGGAGCTGATCGGCGGTCGAGTCCGGTTCCGGCCAGTGGTAGAGATGGGAACGTGGGTCAATCACCATCGTCCACTCGTCCGGCTGCACCACGAGCCAGAGCGAGTACTTCCCCGGCGCCACCGGGTGACCGTCGATCTTCAGCGGACGGTTGTTCTCGAGCGTGGTGGCGAAGTTGGCCCCGGGGGTCCAGATCTCGCCCCAGTGCACGAACGAGCCGAAGATCGTCGAGTCACGCCCCCGGATCTGGGGGCGGGAGTAGTCGATGGTGATGGTGGTCCCGTCGATCGTCTGGGAAACGGCGCCCCGCTCGCTGGCCCGCATTTGGGCGGTCAGGACACTGGGTACCAGCAACAGCAGGGTCAGGCAGACGCCGCAGAGGCGTGCTGTCGGAGCGGTCATAGAATCTCCAGAAGGTGAGATTGCTTCGTCGGCCCCCACCCGGGGCCTCCTCGCAATGGCAGAAGGTTTCCAAGCTACCGCACCCGGCGGGCTGGGGCCAGCGAGGGCGCGCTACCCGACGGACCGGTACCGGATGGTCCAGCGGGCCTCCCCGCCCCCGGTACTCTCAAGCCGGATCACACGGACCGCCCCATCCC
>SPDF01000234.1 GCA_004525055.1 Gemmatimonadales bacterium
CGGCAACACCAACACCCCCTCCACCTCGAGCGCGTACCGCGCGAACGCCTTCGAGCTCACATCGCCCGGGAGCTTGACCCAGAGGTACATCGCCGCCTTGGGGAGCTCCACCTGGAATCCGGCGGCCCGGAGCGCGGGGACCGTCACATCGCGCCGACTCCCGATTTCCGCGCAAATGGGCAGCGCCAACTCTTCCGCCTGGTCCAGCACCGCCGCCCCCGCCTCCTGTACCGCCAGGAACGGCCCCGTGTCCTTGTAGGTCTTGGCCCGCGTGAGCGGCGCGATGAGCTTCGGCCGGCCGACGGCGAATCCGATCCGCCATCCCGTCATCGAAAAGCTCTTCGAGAGTGAGAAGAACTCGATGGCCACCGCGTTCGCGCCCGGCACATCGAAGATGCTCGGCGCACGGTAGCCGTCGAAGACGATGTCGCAATAGGCGTTGTCGTACGCCAACACGATCTGGTGCTTCTGGCAGAGCGCCACGACCCGCTCCAGGTACTCAAGCGTCGCGACCGCCGCCGTCGGGTTGTTGGGATAATTGAGGAACATCAACTTCGTGCGACGGAGCACATCCACGGGGATGCTCTCGACGTTCAGCAGGAAGCCATGCTCCGCCCGGAGCGGCACCACATAGGGATCGGCACACGCCAGGACCGTCCCGCCGAGGTACGCCTGGTACCCTGGCTCGGGGACAATGACCACCTCCCCGGGATTCACGAAGGCGAAGGGCATGTGCGCCAGCCCTTCCTTGGACCCGATCAACGGCAGGACCTCGGTCGTGGCATCGAAGCGGTGCCTGAACCGACGATGGACGTAGTCGCTCGCCGCGCGCCGAAAGCCCGGGTGGCCCTGTTGGAACCCGTACTTGCTGTTGGCAGGGTTGTCGATGGCGCGTTTGAGGGCGTCGACCGCCACCTGCGGCGGTGGCGTGTCGTTGTCCCCCGCCCCGACGTCGATCACGTCGCGGCCCGCGGCGATCAGTTGCCGCTTGACTTCGGGAAGTTCGGCGAGCGGATAACCGGGGAGGGACACGAGCCTCGCGCTGGGTGCTATCATGGCGATGCCTGACTCCGTACAGGGTTGGACAAGATGCCGACGCCCGGCATTTCCACTTCGACGACGTCACCCGCGGTCAACGGCCCGACCCCGGCCGGTGTGCCGGTGGCGATCAGGTCACCCGGCTCCAAAGTCATGATCGCGCTGATGTACACCAGCAGGTGAGGAATGTCGAAGAGCATCTGCGTGGTGTTCCCCCGCTGCCGCTCCTCGCCGTTCACCCGCCCGATCACCTCCAACGTGCGCCAGTCGAGCCCCTCGACTACCACCGGCCCCACCGGACAGAAGGTGTCGAAGCCCTTGGCACGCGCCCACTGCCCGTCGGTCTTCTGGAGATCGCGCGCCGTGACGTCGTTGACGCAGGTGAACCCGGCGATCCCCAGTTCCGCCTCCACGGCGGTGGCGTGGCGCAGCCTCCGGCCGATGACCACGCCGATCTCGGCCTCGTGCTCCACCCGCGAGGAGGCGGGCGGGAGGACGATCGCTTCGCCTGACGCAATCACCGCGCTGGGCGGCTTGAAGAAGAGCAGCGGCCGCTCCGGCACCGCGTTGCCGAGTTCCCTGGCGTGGTCGGCGTAATTCCGCCCGACGCAGACGATCTTCGACGGCCGCAATGGCGTCATTCGAGTACCCCCAGCCCATGACGGGCAAAGAAATCTTCGCACTTGGTGCGCACCTGCGCCCAGGACCCGATGACCTTCTCGGCATTGGGCAGTCCCGCGAGGACCAGCGGGCCATACCGCTTGGTGACCACCCGGCGGTCGAGCAGCACCACGACGCCGACATCCGACGTCGACCGGATCAACCGCCCGAACCCCTGCTTCAGCTTCAGCGCCGCGTGCGGGAGGAGGTAGCCCATGAAGCCGTCTTCCCCCGCCTCGGCCAAACGCTCCAGCCGCGCCGCCGTGATCGGCTCCGACGGCACCTTGAAGGGCAGTTTGCAGAGCACCAGCCCGCGCAGCGCCCGCCCCGGCACGTCCACTCCTTCCCAGAAGGAGTCGGTCCCCAGAAGAATAGCGTTGCCGGCCTCACGGAACCGACGAAGCAGGGCGTCGCGGCTGCTCTCCCCCTGAACCAGCAGTGGCCAGCGGGGATCGAGCATACCGCGGAGTCCCTGCGCCGCACGGCGGAGCGCCGCGTGGCTGGTGAACAGCACGAAGAGCCCCCCATCGGCGGCATGCGCGAGGTCGGTGACGGCATGGGCGAGCGCCGCGTCATGCGCCGCTTCGTCTTCGCGCGGATCGGGAAAGTCGTCCGGAATGCCGAACAAGCACTGCGAGGGGTAGTCGAAGGGCGACGAAAATATCTCCCGCGTCGTGACCGGGCTGGGCGAGGTCGCCAGCCCCAGGCGCCGTTCCAGGAACTCAAAATCGCCGCCGGCCGCCAGCGTCGCGCTGGTGAGCACGACCGTCTCCAGCCGTTCGAAGAGCAGTTCGCGCAGCACCGGCGCCAGGTCGAGTGGGACGGCCGAGAGCTGGGTGTGCTGCCGCTTGGCGCCGGAGCGTTCGATCCACCGGACCGTCGCCTCGCCGCCGGCCGCCGGTCGCAACGTCCGGTTGAGCCCGTCCGACACGCTGTTCAGCCGACGCACCACGGCGCGCATCTCCTGCAGCAACTGGTCGCCCCGTTCGGTGGATTCCACCTGTGCCAGGCGATCCTCCACCGTCTCCACATGGTTCTTGATCTGGTCGAAGCTGGAGAGGAGCGCGTCGAGCTCCATCCGGAGCCCCTCCTCCCAGACCTCATCCTGGTCGAACTCATCGGTCAGGCGGCGCTGGCCCCCTCCCCCCGCCTCCGCCAGCCCATGCAGCCGCAGGAAGAGCTGGTCGGCGGCTCGCCGCGCGTCGCCGATGGCCGGCAGCAGTCGCTCGCGCACCAGGTCCAGGCTCGCGCGGCTCAGCAGATCCCCGCGGCCCGAGAGCTCCGCCACCAACGACGGGACCAACCCCTTCCGGTTCCGCTCGAAACGTCCAAGCAGCCGCTGCACACCGCGGCTGGTGACCTGCGTGCCGAGGTGTGAGGCCGCGACATCTTCGAGATGGTGGGCCTCATCGAGAATGAGCCGCCGGTAGGGGGGAAGCACCGCTGCCTCCTCCCAGTTGTCCGACGCCTGCCGGACCGCGAGGTCCGCGGCGAGGAGGTGGTGATTCACCACCACCACGTCCGCCTCGGCGGCCCGGCGCCGAGCCTTGAAGAGAAAACATGGATCGAAGAAGCCACACTTCACTCGAGTGCAGAGATCCGACTCGGCGGAAATCTCGTCCCACACTTCGCTGCTCGGCTGCACCGGCAGGTCGCTCAACGTCCCGTCGGCGGTGCGGGAGGCCCACTCGGCGAGGGTGACGAGTTCGTCCTGCTTCGCCGGCTCCAGCAGGCTTTGCTGCGCGCCCGTGGCGTGCTGGAGCCGGGAAAGGCAGAGGTAGTTCCGCCACCCCTTTAGCAGCGCGAACTTCGGCGACCACCCCTCCTCCGCCAATGCCTCACGGAGCATCGGCAGGTCTTTCCCGACCAACTGCTCCTGGAGATTGATGGTATTGGTGCTGATGAC
>SPDF01000319.1 GCA_004525055.1 Gemmatimonadales bacterium
GCCGTGGACCCGGCCGCCGGTACCCTGACCCTCGCCGGCGGAACGGTGGTCGAGGTCGGAGGGCTCACCTTCGATCCGGCTGGTGACCTCTTCTCGCTGGGCAGCGTGGCGGCCGCAGTCTCGGCCGGCAGCGCCGTGCGCGCCGAAGGGCTGGGCAGCGTCACAGCCGCCGGGCCCCCGGCGGTGATCACCGCGACGTCGATCAAGGTGGAAGTGGACAACTGATCGGGGGCGCAGCTGCGTGATGCATCAACTCGGGGGGCGACCGGACCGGTCGCCCCTCCGTTGTTACGGTCCATGGAAACCGAACTGGGGCCCACCGAGGACTCCAGTCCGCCTCGACCGTTGCAACGTCTCGTTACATCCAGTATTCTTCCGATGCGATCCGGGGGACCGCCAAGCCCCGGAAGAAGCCATTAAAACATTGCAGCACAACATGTTACCGTTCTGGTCGAGACTGGCATACCGGTTGCCACTTGAGGGGGACGAGAACCCGCATACTAACCCAGTCCCTCTGGAGGCTCCATCATGTCTCGTACTATTCGGCTCGCCGGTGCCCTGGCCCTGGCCACCACACTCGCCGCCTGCGACTCTTCCTCGGGCCCGTCCCAGGGCTCCGCCGTCTCGTTGGCCATCGCCACCCGTGGGACCGCAGTGGCGCCCACCGCCGGTGGCCCGCAGTTCAGCGGGGCCCCGGTGGAATACACCGACGGCACGAACACGCTGGTGATCAATTCCGTGGAAATGGTGGTGAAGGAAGTCGAGCTCAAGCGTTCCGAGTTCACCAGCTCGTGTGACAGCACCGCGTCTGACGATGACTGTGAGGAACTCGAGTCGGGTCCTTACCTGCTCGACCTGCCGCTCTCTGGTGGAGCCACCTCGGTCGTGACCGTCGACGTCCTCCCCGGCACGTACGATGAGTTCGAGTTCAAGATCCACAAGCCGTCGGACGACGCGGAAAACGCCGCGTTTCTGGCGGCGCATCCCGATTTCGAGGGCGTCAGCGTCCGGGTAACCGGCACGTGGAACGGCGCCGCGTTCACGTACGAGACCGACGTCAGCGCCGAGCAGGAGCTCGACCTGGTGCCACCGCTCGTGGTGACGGACGTGGGCACCTCCGACTTTACGCTCTACATTGATATCGCGACCTGGTTCCGCGCCAACGATAATTCGCTCATCGATCCGTCCAGCGCCAATAAGGGCGGACAGAACGAAAGCGTCGTCAACAGCAACATCACCAGCTCCTTCGACGCCTTCGAGGACGAAGACCACGACGGCCACGACGACCACGGCGAGGATTAACCTGACCACGACACCGCATGGCTGAGTCCGCTCCAATAGTGGAAGCTGTCGTCATCAGCGATAGCTTCCACGGATCGCTCACCGACCTGGTGAAGGAAGCGGGGGGACGGCTGTCCACACGGACAGCCGAGGGCGGAGCCCCGGCCGAAATCCCGGCAGCGGTAATCGTGATGGCAGGGGGACGGGAGGGCGAGGCGTTGGCGCAGTTGCCGACGCTGGGAAACGCGCCCTGGTATTTCATCGGCTCGATGCCAGACCACCGGATCGCGGCCGCGGCCGTCCGGGCAGGCGCCAGCGACTACCTGGTCCTGCCGGAAGACCTCGATGTCCTGCGCCGTTCGCTGGAACGGGATATTCGGACGGCGCGAGCCAGAGTGGATGCGGCGGAGTTTGCCGCGAAGGAAGGTGCCCATGCCGGCTTTGCCGCCATGGTGGGCCGGAGTCCGGAGTTGACCGCGGTGCTGGCACAGGCGAAACGGGTCGCGGGTCATCGCGATGTCACAATCCTCCTGGGGGGAGAGACTGGCACCGGCAAGGAACTCCTGGCCCGCGCCATTCACTACGCGAGCCCCCGGGCCGCCGAACCGTTCGTCGAGGTGAATTGCGCGGCGATCCCCGCCAACCTCCTCGAGAGTGAGCTGTTCGGGCACGAGCGCGGCGCCTTCACGGGAGCGGTCGCCGCCAAACCGGGGCTCTTCGAACAGGCGCACGGCGGAACGCTCTTTCTCGACGAGATCGGGCACATGCCGATGGAGCTGCAGGCCAAGCTGCTGCGCGCCCTGGAGAGCAGGGAGATCCGGCGGGTCGGCGGTACGAGCACCAAGAAGGTGGACATCCGGCTCCTCGCCGCCACGCACATCGACCTGGCGGTGGCCGTGCGGGAACAGGCGTTTCGCGAGGATCTGTACTACCGATTGAACGTGGTGCGCCTCGTCCTGCCGCCGCTCCGGGATCGTGGCAGCGATCTTGAGCTCCTGGCGGAGACGTTCGCCACAGAACTGGCGGGACGGTACGGACTCCCGGTGCCGGTGAGCAGCACTGAGTTCCGTGAAGCCCTGGGGACGCACCACTGGCCGGGAAATGTGCGTGAACTGCGCAATGCGCTGGAGCGGGTGTTGGTGCTCTCGAAGCCCGGCACGCTCGATGTCTCGGTGCTCGACTTCGGCACGGCGCCGGCGGCGGCGGACAGGCACGCGGCAAACGGGGCCCTGCCGTTTCCCGCCGACCTCGCGGCCATCACCAGGGCTGCGGTGGATGCGATGCTCGACCTCTGTGACGGCAACAAGAGCGCCGCCGCGCGCCGGCTCGGCATTTCGCGTCCGCGACTGCAGCGGGTGCTCGACCAGGTGGACAACTGATGCGATTCGACTCCGTGAAAGGATTTCCCATGCGACCCGCCCGACTTCTTCCGTTCATCCTGGCAGCCGCCGTGGCGGCCTGCAGCGATTCCGGCGGGCCGGACACC
>SPDF01000196.1 GCA_004525055.1 Gemmatimonadales bacterium
ACACCTTGTATCTATCACAAAATCAACGACTTCGCCAGAAGCACCTGCGGCGGGCGGGGCCGTGGGGCAGGCGGGGCCAGACGTACCGTGGAGGGCAGGGTATGCCGCAGTGCGACAAGCCGGGGTTGACATTTTGCCGCAGTGCGGTATATTCCGATCACTTCAGGAGGCGAACGTGGTTCGATTGGTCAAGCGCTACGGCGGCGGCAGCCGCAAACTGTACGACACCGAGGAGAGCCGCTACGTCTCGCTCGACGAGGTCGCCGAGTGGGTGCGCGAGGGACAGGAGGTGCAAGTGCTGGACAGCGGGAGCGGTGAGGATGTCACGCGGCAGGTGCTGGCGCAGATCATCCTCGATGGCGAAAAGCAGGGCAAGTCGGTGCTCTCGGTCGACCTCTTCCACGACGTCATCCGCCGCGGCGAGGCGGCGCTCCAGGCGCGGGTCGAGCAACTGCAGGAGGGCGTCGACCGGCTGGTCAAGGCGTCGGTCGATCATTTGCCGCCGGTCCGTGGCGCACGGGATGAGATGGACGCCCTGCGGGAAGGGATCGCCGGGCTCGAACAGGCGCTCCGGGAGCTGGAAGGCCCCGCCCCGGCGCCCAGGGCAAGGACGCGCAAGTCAGGCAAGACCGCCCGGCGCCGCCGGGCCGAAGGATAGGGATCGTTCACGCAGGACAGTGCAACCAACCACGGGCCGCCCGGCGGCCTGACACGAGGAGGAAACTATGCCACGCAATACTCGCAACAACACGGCGGTGATGGTCAGGGACAACGCGCAGCACATCTGGCTCGCCGGACTCGGCGCACTGGCCACAGCCGGCGAAGAGGGCAACCGGGTCTTCGAGGATCTCGTCGACAAGGGCGCCAAGCTCGAGAAGACCGGCCGCGCCCGCCTCGAGAAGGTGCTCAACAAGGCGCAGGGCCGTGCCCGCTCGCTCCGCGGTGAGGCGGAAGGCGCCATCGGCCGCGTCTCGGCCCCGATCGATGCCGGTGTGTCCACCGCCCTCCACAAGCTCGGCATCCCGACGCGCAAGGAAATCCTCGCGCTGACCCGCCGGGTGGAAGAGCTGACGCGCACCGTGCAGGGCGCCAAGAAGCAGCCAGCCAAGAAGCGGACCGTTAAGAAGGCGGCCCGTCGGTCGGCCAAGTAAGGAGTAGCGCCATGTCCACCAAGGCACGGCGCGGCAAGAAACGCCGCCGGATCGGCCTCGCGCTGGCCGGCGGCGGCCCGGAGGGCGCCGTCTACGAAATCGGCGCGCTCCGGGCCCTCGATGAGGCGCTCGACGGACTCAATCTCTATGACTTGGACATCTACGTCGGCGTGAGCGCCGGGGCGTTCGTTGCGGCCTCGATCACCAACGACCTGACTACTGCCCAGATGGTGCGGGCCCTGGTCAGGCACGAGCCCGGCGAGCACCCGTTTGTCCCGCAGACCTTCTTCACCCCGAACTACCGCGAATGGGCCAAGCGGAGCCTGATGCTCCCGAGGCTGTTTGCCGACGCCATGCTGGAGTTTCGGCGGGGCCCCGAGGAGCAGACGCTCTTCGAGTCGCTCACCAAGCTGGCCCGGGCCCTGCCGGTCGGACTCTTCGACAACGAGCCGATCCGCCGGTACCTCCACCGCCTGTTCAGCATCAAGGGACGCACCGACGACTTCCGGAAACTCCACCACCGCCTGATCGTCGTCTCAACCGACCTCGAGAGTGGCCGACCGATTCTCTTCGGCAATCCAGGATGGGACCACATCCCGATCTCCACCGCAGTGCAGGCAAGCACCGCCGTGCCAGGCTTCTATCCGCCAGTCAAGATCGAGGGTCGGTACTGTGTCGATGGGATCCTGCTGAAGACGCTGCACGCCTCGGTGGCGCTCAAGGAGGGGGTCGATCTTCTCCTCTGCGTGAATCCACTTGTGCCTGCCGACTTGCGCGATGCGGTCGGGGCCGGCCAGTTGAAGGAAGGGGCGTTGCTCAAGAAGGGGCTCGCCACCGTACTGAGCCAGACGGTGCGGACCCTCATCAATTCGAGGTTGGAAGTGGGCATGGCGGCCTACACAACCAGGTTTCCTGACTCCGAGGTCCTGCTCTTCCAGCCCGACCGGAACGAATTCGATCTCTTCTTCAGTAACATCTTCAGCTTCCGCTCGCGCCGGCGAGTCTGTGAGCTCGCCTACGACGCCACGAGACGGAACCTGCGCGCGCGACGCAAGACCATCGGGCCGATGCTGGCGCCCTACGGCATTACGCTACGCGAAGATGTGCTGGATGAGCCGCGGGATATCTGGACGAGCGTGGGGCTGGATCAGTTCAGTGCACGGGATCCGGTCACCAGCCAGTTTGCGACCGCTCTCGATGAACTCGAAACAGCGGTGACAAGCGAGATACCCGTGGCGCCGGCCTCAAGCGGGCGGGCGCGGGGGTAGGGGCCGGTCTGAAAGCCGCCACATGAACGCCCCCTGAAGCTCGGCCCGCTTTGCCCGAGGGATCCCGCGATACCCGCAGGGCGGCCGGCGGAACATCCGGGCCAGCGTCAGGAGAGGCCACCCGAACGGCAGGTAGAATGCAACCAGGTCCCAGTCCCGCAGGACCCGGTGCAAGGCGTTCCGCGCCGGTGGTCGGTGCAGGTCGCGGGCCCGGCGCACAAACGAAATGGGCCATCCGGTCGGCAACACCCACCGCAACTTCCCCCACCCCGCCTTGAGCGCCTGCCAGAGATGCGGGGCGTCGTACGGCCGCTTCCCGTGAATCTTCACCAACTCATCCAACTGGAGCTGCATTTCCTGCCGCACCCGTTCCGCCGTCCGCTGGAGCGTGGGCCGGTCCGGTTCTTCAAGGTTCGTCAGTCCAGCCTGCCGGAGGTACTCCCGCATGTCGAGCGGCTCCCCGAGCACGAAGATCGTTCGCGCCGGAAAGGCGAGGTACCAGATCCATGGGAAGATGATGGCCAGGATGCCGGCGGGGAGCGGGAGAAAGGGAACCCCGAAGAAACGTTGCATGAGCCGGTCGAGCGGTGGAAACACGTACCCGAAGGGGTTGATCCACTCCGCGTTGATCATGTAGACCGGTACGACCGGAGCCTGGTGCCTGGCCGCGAGGAGCACGAAGCTGGTGCTGAAGCGCTGCAGCTGGTACCGGCGGTTGAACCCCTTGCCGATGCCCGGAACCCCTTCCGGGAAGTAGAGGATACGGTCTCCACGCCCGAGCAGGCGGTCGAAGTTGTCGAACAGCATGTCCACGCCGCCGCCGCGGCGCCAGAAATTGTCCAGACCGAACGGCCGCATCCACCACGTGTAGGAGAGTTCCTTCTCGTAGACCGACCGAAGTTTGCGGCTTGCGTCATAGCCGTCTTCCCGCCAGAGCGTTGCATCCAGGACGATGGCGTCGTAGGGGAAGGCGTTGCCGCTGTGGTTGGCCGCGAGGATTACCGGGCCCTGGTTAGGGAGGTTGTCGCGTCCGAAGACGACGGGCCGGAAGTAGTGGTCCAGCAGTGGCCCGAGTACGTCGTCCATCATCATCCGGCTGAACTCAGGCTCGAACGGGTCCCACGGCTCCGGGGGCTCGGTCGGTGGCTCAGGCGGCAGGGGGAGGGGTCGGCGCATCGCTTCACTCCCCCTTACGCACCGCGAGGATCAGTGCGATCACGAAGAACGGGACGTACAGCATCCAGGCCTGCGGACCGACAAATCCCATGATGATCGCACCGGCCACCAGGGAAAAGCCGGCGATCAGGGTGCCACGCAGCCCGGCGAGCGGGTTCTCGTTGCTTCGCTTGGCTGTCTTCTCTATGACCCGGAGTCCCTCGGTAATCAGGAGCGGCATCTTCACCAGCGCGTCCACCAGGTCGGGCGCGCCGCGGAGCCCCTCCTGTGCCAGACGCACTGGACTGAACTGCTGCACGAATACGCTCCGCACATGTTTCTTGGACACCTCCGCCACATTGAACCCTGGCAGCAGCATCTGCCCCACGCCCTCGAACGTCACCAGCGCCTTGACCATGAGGACCATCTCCACCGGAAAAAACATCCGATATTGCGCGCCCCGACTCACCGACTCAAGAATCAGCTGACCCAGAGAGAAACTGTCGAAATCGGAGTTCCGGCGCCACCGGGTGGAGATCTCCGCCACATCCCGGCGAAATCCTGCGGGGTCGCCGCCGCGCCCCGGCTCAGCGGCGGCGGAGAGGTACCGCGCGGCGTTCTCCGCGTCACCCATGACGAGCGCGTAGTAGTA
>SPDF01000035.1 GCA_004525055.1 Gemmatimonadales bacterium
AGCGACATCAGTTTGACGCCGTGCGCCTCGAGCGGCTGCATCCGTCGTTCGGCGTTGACGTGAGGCCGCTCGAAGACACCGAACATCCGGGGAATGTTGGGGCCGTAGATGTCCCCGTCCATCAGGCCGACTCGGTGCCCGGCACTGGCGAGCGCAATGGCGAGGTTCGAGGCCACGGTGGACTTCCCCACCCCGCCCTTGCCGGACGAGATCGCGATGACCTTGCCAAGGTTCGGCAGCGACAGCTGGGCCGGCGGCGGCGGGACCGCCTTGCCGGCTTCACCCGGCGGGCCATGCGTCGAGGCGGCGGGCCCGGACGGGTCCTTGATCTGGATCTTGGGATCGGGGAGGTCGGCAACGGTGAACGCTTGGCGGATCTGGCGCACCAGTGTCGCGGGATCGTCCCGCCGAAGCAGGAAGGTGAAGGTCGGGCGGCCATCGTCACCAATGACGAGGCCGTCCACCATCCCTGCGGCCAGCAAGTCCGTGCCGGTGCGGGGATTCGTGATGCTCGCCAGGGCTGCCTGCGCGGCCGAGAGCGGGGTCGATGCCACTAGATGGCCTCCACGGTCTTGACCTCGGGCACCGACTGCCGGAGTCGCACCTCGAGGCCCTGCTTCAGCGTGATGGTGGACGCGGCACAACCATGGCAGGTGCCGCCCAACCGCACGTAGAGTGTCCCCTCGGCGGCGTCAAAGTCCACGACCTCGACCTGCCCCTTGTGGGAGGCGATGTAGGGCCGGAGGGTGTCAATCGTCGCCTCGATCCGGGCGAGCATATCCATCGTTGTTTCCATCGTGCCTCAATGCTTTCCGTTGCCGCCGAGATACCGGCGCGCGGCCTCGAGTACGGTACCCTGCACGTCACCCATCGATCCCTCAATCGAGAGACCGGCCGCCTTGGTGTGGCCGCCGCCGCCGAAGGGCTTGGCGAATGCCGCGACGTCGACGTCACCCACGGAGCGAAGCGACACCTTGATCCGCCCTGCGGCAATTTCCCGGAAGAGCAACGCCATCCGAACCCCCGCAATGCTCCGCGGAAACTCCACCACGCCATCGAGGTCATCGGCGCTGACGCCGAGCCGCTCGAGCGCGCCGGGCGGCACCGTCACCCAGGCCAAGCCATACTCCGGTTCCACCACGAGCGTCTGCAGCGCCTCACCGTAGAGCCGTGGACGCCCCTCGGGGGCGTTGGCATACACGTCGAGATACATCCGTTCCGGGTCGAGCCCCGTTTCCAGGAGTTCGGCGGCCACGCGGAGCGTCCGTGGGTGCGTGTTGCTGAATCGGAAGCTGCCGGTGTCGGTCATGATGGCCACGTACAGCGCCCGCGCAGCCTCCCGGGTGAGCGGCCACTCATTGGCCCGGCCGATTTCGAAGACCAGCTCGCCAGTGGCTGCCGCGGTCGCATCCACATACCGGGGACCGGCTGGCAACTCTCCGGGGCTCACGTGATGGTCGATGCACACCACCGGCACGCCGCGGTCGCGCACCGTATCGCCCAGCATGCCGAGCCGGCTGAGATCGGAGATGTCGAGCACGACGATCAGGTCGGCGCGACGAAGTTCCTTGATCGCCACCCGGCTCTTGTCGGCTCCGGGCAAGTCCTCGAAGAGGAAGCCGAACCGGGGCGGCGTGGGGCTCGGATTGGTGACGACGGCGGTGATCCCCTGGGCCTTGAGGAGGTGGAGGAGCCCCACCTCGCTGCCGAGGCCATCCCCATCGGGATTCACGTGGGTGGTCAGGCAGACCCGCTGGCCGGGAATGAGCGTCTCGGCAATGGCGCGAGCGGCGTCGGTCTTCTGGTCGGAAAGGGGCAGCTTCATATCTGCAGAAAGATAACCCCCGATACGCGAGAAGGGAGCGGCACTCGCCGCTCCCCGCTCATCTCGGCTCCGTTGCCGGGCGGCTACACGTTGAGCTTCGAGTGCTTCCGGCCGTAGAAGAAGTAAATGGCAATACCGATGGCCATCCACACAATAAGCCGCGCCCAGGTATCAATCGGCAGCCCCCACATCAGGTAGAAGCACATCCCGACGCCGAGGATCGGTACCAGGGGCACCAGCGGAGTGCGGAAGGGCCGCGGAATATCGGGATCGGTGTAGCGAAGGACCAGCACGCCGCCGCAGACGATCGCGAAGGCCAGCAGGGTGCCGATGGAGACCAGCTCCCCGAGGAGGCCGATGGGAAGCAGGCCGGCGCAGAGCATGGCCACGGCACCCGTCATGATCGTCGCAAGCCATGGGGTCTTGAATTTCGGGTGCACGGCGCTGAACACCGCCGGCAGGAGCCCGTCCTTGGCCATGGTGTAGAAGATCCGCGGTTGCCCCATGAGCATGACCAGGATGACCGATGACAGGCCGGCGATTGCGCCGATCTTGATGAACGGCCGGAGCCAGGCGAGCCCGGGGCCGGCGGCGTTGATGCCGACCGCAATCGGGTCGGGCACATTGAGTTCCTTGTAGCTCACGATGCCGGTCAAGACCAGCGAGACCGCGATATACAGGACGGTACAGATGACGAGGGATCCGAGGATGCCGATCGGCATGTCGCGTTTCGGGTTCTTTGTCTCCTGCGCCGCCGTGGAAACCGCGTCGAATCCAATGTAGGCGAAGAAGATGACCCCGGCGGCGCGGACAATGCCGCTCCACCCGAAATGCCCCGGCTCGGTCATGGTCGGGATGAACGGCTCCCAATTTTCGCGATTGATGTAGGCGGCGCCAAAACCGATGAAGGCCAGCACGACCGCGAGCTTGACGACGACGATGATGTTATTGAACCGTGACGACTCCTGGATGCCGACGATCAACAGCATCGAAATGAGCCCGACGATCACCATGGCCGGGACATTCAGGACGGCATCCGGATTGCGGATCCACCCTTCGGTAAAGAGCCGCCAGATATTGAGCCCCGCATCGGGTACGGCATGGTGATCGTACGGCGCCGAGCTGTAGGCCGCGGGGATGTTGATCCCCATGTCGCGGAGCAGCGACGTAAAATATCCCGACCAGCCCACCGCCACCGTCGAGGCGGCGAAGAGGTACTCGAGGATCAGATCCCACCCGATGATCCAGGCGACAAACTCGCCCATGGTGGCGTACCCGTAGGTGTACGCCGACCCCGCGATGGGAATCATCGCCGCGAACTCGGCGTAACAGAGCCCGGCGAATGCGCAGGCAAGTCCCGCCAGGAGGAAGGAGTACACGATCGCGGGGCCGGCGTAGCTGGCCGCCGCCTGCCCGGTCAGCACGAAGATCCCGGCACCGATGATGGCCCCGATGCCCAGCATGACGAGGCCGCCGGCACCGAGGGTCCGCTTGAGGCTGTGGTCGGTTTCGAGTTCGGCCTGGAGGGCAGCAACATCCTTCCGGCGGAATAGGCTCATACGGCGCTCCACCTGGGAGAGGACGGCGTGGTGCGTGGACGGGAGTGGATCAGACGGCCACCGGGCCGCGCCGCCGGGATTCCGGCGGGGCGGTCACCAGGGAATGGTTCAGGGAATGGAGCCCGGTGGAGGAAGCTTCTCCTCTTGCGGCGTGGACAGCAGTTTGCGATACGACCAGATGAGCAGACCCAGCACGGAGATCCAGGCACCGGTCATGAAGACAATCGCCGTGGTGTTCATCAGGTCACCTCCTTGCCGTCGAGGACACGGCGGCGCCATGCCGCCTTGATGAGCCAGAGCTGGATCAGCAGAATCGCCAGCATGACGCCGCGCGACGCCCAGCGCACCCCGTGATCCGCTTCCGGAACATTCGCCATGAGCAGCGTCGGCACCGCCTCCTGAACGGTCCACCAGATCATCATAACGAGGAGGAAGACGGGCGTGACGAAGGTCATCACGAACTTGAAGAAGCGGGGGATCCGGATGCTTGCTCCCTCGTGGATTTCGCGCCACATGTTGTCCGGACCAAAGACCCAGACGAAGAGCACCGTCTCAATCAGCGCGAGGACCACGAGCCCGAACGTGCCGGCCCAATAGTCCCATTCCTCGAGGAATCCCTGCGTGTAGTACACCAGGTGCAGGATGCCAATGAGGAGGGCGATGACGCCGAGCCCGATGGCGGTCTTCTTCCGCGTCCAGCCGAAGTTTTCCTCGACGAACGACAGTGCCGGCGTGGCCATGGCCACCGAGGATGTAATGCCCGCCAGGAAGAGCAGTCCAAACCACATGACACCGGCGATGGTTGACATCATGGCCCCGCCCGGCAGCTGGTTGAACACCAGCGGCATGGCGATGAAGCCGAGGTCGAAGCTCCCGCCCTTCGCGATGGCGGTGGCACCGGCCACGCCGAAGAAGGCGACAATGGCCGGAATGGCGAGCGAACCGCCGAGCACCACTTCCGCGGTTTCGTTGGTAGCCGCCGTGGCGATGCCGCTGAGCGCGATGTCGTCCTTCTTGGTCAGGTAGCTGGCGTAGGCCTGCAGCGAGCCCATGCCGACCGACAGGGTGAAGAAGATCTGGCCGGTTGCGGCCAGCCACACCTTCGGGCTGGCGAGCAGACTCCAGTTCGGCGTGTACATGAAGTTCAGGCCGTCGATCGGGCTCGACTGCGTCGCGACCCCGTCGATGATGACCTCGCTGGCCCCCAGCGTCAGGACCCGCACCACCAGGATCGCCGCGAAGATGAAGAGGATCGGCATGCCGATCTTGGCCAGCCGTTCAATGCCCTTGGTCAGTCCCTTGCTCACCACGTAGAAATTGATAAGAATCGTGATGAAGAAGAAGGCGAATGGTGTCCAGAACCCGTGCACGGTGCCGTTGTCGAGATCGACGTACGACTTGAAGAAGGCCTGCATCCCTGCCTGATCGAGGCCCTGCGTGGCGCCGCGCAGTGAGGCCCAGGTCCATGCGAGGGTCCACGACTCGATGTAGCAGTAGTAGATCAGCACCACCATCGGCATGAAGAGACCCAGCACACCCAGGTACTTGGCGATGGGATTCTTCCAGAGGCTCTGGAACATTCCCGGCACCGAGCCGTGCCCGCGAAGCCCGCCGTGGCGGCCGACGCCCCATTCGATCCACATCAGCGGGATGCCGACCAGGAGGAAGGCGATGAAGTAGGGAATCATGAAAGTGCCGCCGCCGTTCTCGACGGCCTGCTTCGGAAAACGCAGGAAGTTCCCGAGTCCCACGGCGTTGCCCGCCATGGCCAGGATCAGGCCGATGCGGGAACCCCAGGCTTCGCGGGCTGGTGCGGAGTCGCTCACGAGTGCTCCGAAATGAGGGAAAGAACGGCCGGGGCGCGGTGTGCCCCGGGATGCAGTTAAGGCGCTGGTGTTCAGGCGCTGTAGTTTGGCGCCTCGCGGGTGATCTTCACGTCGTGCGGATGGGACTCACGCAGTCCGGCGCTGGTAATCTGGATCATCTCCACGTCGCGGTGCAATGACGCGAGATCCGCCACGCCGCAGTAGCCCATGCCGCTGCGGAGACCGCCGGCCATCTGGAAGATGACGTCACTCACGGGTCCCCGATAGGGGACGCGGCCCTCGATGCCTTCGGGCACCATTTTCGATGGTGCCATTTCGCCCTGCTGGAAGTACCGATCGGCGGAGCCATCCTGCATGGCGGCGAGGCTCCCCATCCCGCGGATGACCTTGAACCGCCGCCCCTCAGCGAGCACCGACTCGCCGGGGCTCTCCTCGGTGCCGGCGAGCATCGCGCCCATCATGCAGCAGGCGGCGCCAGAGGCCAGCGCCTTGACCACATCGCCGGAGTACTTGATGCCGCCGTCGGCGATGACCGGAATCTCCCCCGCTCCGCGCACGGCGTCCATGATGGCCGTGACCTGCGGCATCCCGACACCGGTGACGACGCGGGTGGTACAGATGCTGCCCGGCCCTACGCCGACCTTCACCGCGTCGGCACCCCGCCGTACGATTTCGCGGGCGCCCTCCTCGGTGGCCACGTTGCCTGCGACCAGCTGGACGTCGGGGAACGCCTCACGCAGGATGGCGAGCGTCTGCAGCACCCCTTCGCTGTGCCCATGGGCCGAGTCGATGACCAGGACATCGGCGCCCGCATCGACGAGCGCCTTGGCCCGGATCACCGCGTCGGAGGTGCCGCCGACCGCCGCGGCCACCCGGAGGCGGCCATGCCGGTCCTTGTTCGCGTCAGGATGCTGCGCCCGCTTGAAGATGTCCTTGACGGTAATGAGCCCACGAAGCACTCCGTCGCCGTCGACGACCGGAAGCTTCTCGATCCGGTGCTTCGCCAGGATCCGCTCGGCCGCCTCGAGGGTCGTGCCGACCGGTGCGGTGACGAGATTCTCCTTCGTCATCGCCTCGTGGATCGGCTGCTCGAGATTGCGCTCGAACTGGAGGTCGCGGTTCGTCACGATGCCGATCAGGCGGCCTTCCGCATCCACGATTGGCACGCCGGAAATCCGGAACCGGCTCATGAGGGCCGCCGCCTCCCGCAGGGGCCGGTCGGGGCCGAGGGTGATCGGATTGAGGATCATTCCACTCTCGCTGCGCTTGACACGGTCCACCTCGGCGGCTTGCCGCTCAATGGACATGTTCTTGTGCAGCACTCCGATGCCGCCGGCGCGCGCCATGGCGATTGCCATTTCGGACTCCGTCACGGTGTCCATAGCGGCGGAAACGAGGGGGATATTGAGTGGGATCGAGCGAGTGAAACGGGAGGTGGTCTGAACGTCGCGCGGGTGGACGGTCGAATGCCGCGGGACGAGAAGGATATCATCGAACGTCAGTCCGACGGAGGGGCGGATGGTAGCCATCAGGTCGGGGACTC
The DNA here is from genome assembly GCA_004525055.1 of Gemmatimonadales bacterium. Classification (GTDB taxonomy): domain Bacteria; phylum Gemmatimonadota; class Gemmatimonadetes; order Gemmatimonadales; family GWC2-71-9; genus SPDF01. The sequence goes on from SPDF01000035.1 coordinate 6,754, forward strand.
CATATGCGTCGCGGCCCACCGATGGCGCGACGCGCCCGGGGGGCCGGATTGGATCGTGGGGGGTACCATCTCGAAGGATACGGGGCGGCCCGGGCGAAATCAAGGCACCCCCCCGGACCGGGGCCGCTCAGGCCCGCGACCGCCGCCAGACGAAATAGACCGGAATGCCGAGGGCCACGATGAGCAGTCCTGGCCAGGTGAACAACGGCTTTTCGACGAGGAGGACGACGAGCAACACGGCGATCCCGACGATGTACAACGCCGGCACCACCGGATACCCAAACGCCTTGACTGGCCGGGGGAGGTCCGGCTGCAAGCGGCGAAGCCGGAAGAGCGCCACCGTCGTCAGCAGGTAGAACACGAGCGCGGCAAAGATCACGTAGTCGAGGAGTTGATTGTAGGTGCCGCTCAGGCAGAGCAGCGAGGCCCACAACGCCTGGATCCAGAGCCCCCAGCCGGGAGTGTGGTATCCGGAGTGGAGATGGCCCGCCCGCTCGAAGAAGAGCTTGTCGCGCGACATGGCGTAGTACACCCGCGGTCCGGCCAGGATGAGTCCAGCATTGCACCCCAGGGTGGAAATGATGATGGCGATGGCCATGACAGCGCCACCCGCCGAGCCGAGCATCACCTCGGCAGCGGCGGTGCCCACGCGATCCGCGGAGGCGTACTGGATGCCTCGCGCAAAGGCCGTGGCCCCATTCGGGTCGCCGATGAGGGGCAGGACGCTCAGGTAGGCGAGGTTGGCGAGCAGGTAGAAGAGGGTGACGAGCGCGGTGCCGGCGGCGAGCGCGAGGGGGAGGTTGCGTGTCGGGTTCCGAACCTCGGCCGCCGCGAAGGTCACGTTGTTCCATGCGTCACTGCTGAACAAGGAGCCGACCATCGCCGCGCCCACCAGCGGAATCAGCGCCAGCGTCCACGGCGCCGACCCCCAGAAGTTCTCGAAGTTGACCGCTACCGCTTCCGGCTGACGATACACGAGGAGCCCAAGAAGGATCAGGGCCGCGAGCGCGCCGACCTTGGCGAATGTCAGGGTCGTCTGGAAGCGTGCCCCCAGGGAAACGCCCCGGTAGTTGATCCAGGTCAGCCCCAGAATGCTGGCAATGGCCGCCAGCCGCTGCGGAGAGACGCCGATGGTGATGGCGTCCGCCGCCCCGGGGAGACGAATGCTCCCGAGCGCGAGGATGACCGTGTCGCTGACCCCCGGGAGCAGCACCGCGAGGAACTTGGCGAACGCGACCGCGACCGCGGCGATAGTTCCTGCCTGAATGACGGTGAAGAGCGTCCAGCCGTACAGGAACCCGGCGAGCGGGTTGAGTCCCTCTCGGAGAAAGACATATTGCCCCCCGGCCTTCGGCATCATCGCGGCGAGTTCCACATAGCTCAACGCGCCGGCCATGGTCATGACACCGGTCACCACCCAGACCAGCATCAGCCCGGCGGGACCCCATTCTCCCATCAACCGACCAATGTCGGCCGAGACGATAAAGATCCCGGAACCGATCATGGTTCCGACGACGAGGGAGAGCGCCTGGATGGGGCCGATGCCCCGGACGAATTCCTCGCTCGCAGGCGCGGCCGCGTCAGTCGCCATGGGGGGTGTCCAGTGGAAGGAGGTGGGACGAACTCGGGGTTAGCTGTCGGTCTTGGGCTTCGCGGCCGGGGCCTTCGCGGCAGCAGCCTTGGCGGCGGGTGGCTTGGCGGCCGGGCCCTTCGGTGTCGCCGATTTGGTGGATTCCTCGAGCGGCGGCTGGCCCTCCGAGGCCCGCATCGCCTCGTCGACCACCGTCTTCCCGGCCGCAGCGAATCCTTTCATCACCTTGGCGGCACCGTCCATCACGCCCATGGTGCCGCTGATCGCCTGAATGGGCAACTTACCGGCACGCATGGTGTCTTCGACCGTTTCGGTAATCTTGGCAAAAATGCCCGTGGGGGTGGCGCGCTCCGAATACTTGCTCTGAAGGAATTCGACGTAGTCCAGGATCTGGTATCCCCGTTCGTCGCTCAGGCTCTCCAGCTTTCGCTGGATTCGCTGCTTTAGCGCTTCGTTCACGGCGTCCCTCCATTGACATCCATCACCTGAACCAGCTCGAGCACGGGTGTGGGCAGGTACCTGGTCTGCGTGGCACGGAGGCGCCCACGCAGCGTGAATTCCTGGAGTGGGGAGGCGGCCTGAAAGGTCGGCAGCTGGGCAGCCGTCACCACAACGTACACAAAGCCGGGCTCCGGCAACGGCCCTCGGGTGAGGAGGTACTTGGCGCCGTTCGGGATCTCGGGTCGGAGCTCGTCGGCGGTCTGGACGCTGATGAACTGGACCCGCCATTCGAGCAATTGCCCCACATACTTGGACGGATCGGCACGGACCTGAGCCACGCTCACACCGGGAATCGCGGCACTGGCCGGCTCGGAGAGATCGGTCTCGCGAACCCACCCCTGGAGTTGGATCTGCACCCACTCCCCGCTCTTCCCGATGACCTGCCCCGACGCCCCGGTCTCGAGCGTGGCCAACGGCGGCCCATCGGGTGTCAGTGCCAGGGAAGTCGATCGGAGCGCCGCCACCCTGTCGGCCATATCTCCGCCGACCACGGCCGGCGGCGGCGCACTGCCTGAACTTGCGGCGTTGGCACCTGCGGCCGGCGGGGCCGGCCCGCTTGAGAGCGCCTTGGTACTCACCCAACCGGCGCGGGTCACCCGGGTCCAGCCTCCCTGGGTACCAACCTTGTTGAAGAGGGCGCCCTTTTCAATGCGGGCGACAATCCTCCCGTTGGGGGCGGACCGGAGGTTCTCACCGTTGGCCGGAGTAATCGAGATATCAAACCCGTCGCGGGAGGTGGCCTCCGTGGACTGGGTGAACACCCATCCCTCAAGCGTCAGGGCGGTCCAGTCACCCTGTGTCTTGCCGGTCTTCACGGCCACGCCAGCCTGAAGGGTGGCCAACACGGTGCCGGCCGGGTCTTTCCGGAAGGAGGTGGTCTGGGTCACTCGCGACTGGGCGGCAAGCACTGTCGGGACCACGGCGAGGCAGAGCGCCGTGAGAGTCGCCCAGACTGGTAGGCGGCGAGGGGCGGGACTAGATTGCGGCGCGGTGTAAGTCACTGTCCAGCATTGTAGAAACAGCGGAGAGGCATGTCAAACGCCAGCGTCCCGGCGCGCCAGGTGGTTCTCGTGGTGCTGGACGGATGGGGCTACCGGCCGGAGCGCGAAGGAAACGCCATCGAGCTCGCCCGGACGCCCATCTGGCACCGCCTGTGGGACAGCACGCCGAGGACCCTCCTCGACGCCAGCGGCCTGGCGGTGGGCCTCCCGGTGGGGCAAATGGGCAACAGTGAGGTGGGGCACCTGAACCTGGGTGCCGGGCGGGTCGTCCCGCAGGACCTGGTCCGCATCTCCGAGAGCATCCGCTCCGGGGAGTTCTTCCGCCTTGAGCCCCTGGTCGAGCTCTGCCAGACGCTGCGTGAGCGTGGTGGCACGCTGCACCTGCTCGGGCTGCTCGGTGCGGGCGGGGTCCATGCCATGGATACCCATCTGCTGGCGGCTATCGAACTCGGTGTCCGCCTGGACGTCCCCCGGATCGCCGTGCACGGCTTTCTCGATGGGCGGGACTCCCCACCCAAGTCCGCCGCCGACGTGGTCCAGCGGCTGCAGGCTGACTTGGACCGGATCGCCGGCCCTCGGGCGGGCATCGGCTCGCTGACCGGGCGATACTTCGCCATGGACCGGGATCGGCGGTGGGATCGTACCCAGCTCGCCTATGAGGCCATGGTCCGGGGCATCGGGCGGGCGGAAACG